>JAQGMU010000517.1 GCA_028292195.1 Ramlibacter sp.
AGGCGATCTTGGAGAAGCAGGAGATGCCCTTGCCCGCGATGATCAGCCGCTTCAGCATCGGCGTCCAGGTGCAGGTGGCGACCGGCTCGGTCTCGTCCCAGAACTTCGCGAATTCCGGCGACATGGCACTGGTCACCGCGGCACTGGTGCTGGACCGCATGAACGGGTAGCGGGCGCAGTCGGCCAGGCTCACGCGCTCCTGGCCGGCCAGCGGGTGGCCTGGCGGCATGACGATGCCCAGCGGCATGGAGGCCAGCGACACCGCGGCCACGCCGGCGGGCAGCCGCCCGAGAAAGGCACAGCCGATGTCGGCCTGGCCCGACGACACCATCGCGGCCACGTCCATCGGCTGCGCCGTCGTGAAGGTATAGGTCGCGGCGGGATACACCCGGGAGAACTCCTCCACCACCGAGGGCAGCACGTCGAGGAACAGCGAGTCCATCGAGACGACCTTGACGTGGCCGGTGCGCTCGCCTTTCAGGGCGTCGAGTTCGGTGCGCACCACCTCGAAGTCGTGCAGCGTCGCCTGCGCGTGGCGCAGCAGCCGCTCGCCCGCCGGGTTCACCCGCAGGCCGTTGGGCAGCCGGTCGAACAGCTCGATGCCCAGTTCTTCCTCGAGGTTGAGGATCTGCCGGTTGACCGCGCTGGCGGCGACGAACAGTCTTTCCGAAGCCTTGCGCACCGAGCCGCTGCGGGCCACTTCGACAAAGTATTTCAGGACGGTGGCGTGCATTGCGGGGCGGCTCCGGAATCGGGGCGGCTCAGTTGTCCGATGCCCTCCGCACCGGCCAGGCCGCAACCTGCGGATGATCGCAGGTCGAGGGGCCGACATCCGCGGCACCGCCGGGCGCGCCCAGCCCGCTGACTTCCGGCGCGAAGAACTCGCGGTTGATGGCCTCGAAGTGCTTCAGGTCCGCCGGCAGCTTCCGGTCCTCGTAGATCGCCTGCACCGGGCAGGCCGACACGCAGATGCCGCAGTCGATGCACTCGTCGGGCTGGATGTACAGGGTGCGCCCACCGACGTAGATGCAGTCGACCGGGCAGCACTTGACGCAGGCGCCGTCCTTGACGTCGATGCAGGCACTGGCAATCACGTAGGCCATGTCCGATGCCTCCTCAGCGGCCGCGCCATTGCGGCTTGCGTTTCTGCTGGAAGGCCAGCACGCCCTCGTTCGCGTCTTCCGACTGCAGCGCGGCCACCAGCGCCGGCAGGCGCATGGCCTGGGCCTGGGTCGGCGACAGCGTCGCGGTCTGCCGCACCACCTGCTTGATGGCGCGCAACGACAACGGGGCGCAGGCCAGGACCGATTGCGTCCAGCGGGCCACGGCCTCGTCCAGCCCGGCGCGCGGCACGACCTCGTTGACCAGCCCCAGCTCCAGCGCCCGCTGCGCGGTGATGCGCTGGCCGGTCATCATCATGCCCATCGCCTGGCGGAACGGAATCTGCCGCTGCAGCAGCGTCATGCCGCCGTCCAGCGGCATGCGGCCGACCAGCGCCTCCGGCAGGCCGAAGCTGGCCTCCTCGCAGGCCACCACGAGGTCGCAGCCCAGCACCATCTCGAAGCCGCCGCCCAGCGCAAAGCCGTTCACGCGCGCGAGCACCGGCACGTTGAGCGTCTCGCGCAGCGCGATGCCGCCGAAGCCGCCGGTACGCGCGGCCGCCCAGTAGTCCACGCCCTTGACCGAAGGGTTCTTCATGTCGGCGCCGACGCAGAAGGCGCGGTCGCCGGCGCCGGTCAGCACGACCAGGTGTACCTCGTCTTCGCGTTCCAGTTCGCGCCAGATGCGCTGCAGCTCCGCTTCTGTTTCGAGGTCGATCGCGTTCAGGACGTCGGGCCGGTCGATGGTGACCGTGGCGACGTGGTTGGCGAGCTTGAAGTCGATGCTCATGACGCGGCCCTGGCGGCCAGGGCGCGGGCCTCGGCCAGCACTTCCTCGGTGTGCTCGCCCAGCTTGGGCGGCTTGCGGCGCAGGCCGGCGCGGGCGCCGGACATCGTGATCGGGCTGGCGATGAAACGCAGCGGCCGGCCGCCGGCTTCGCCGCCGTCCAGGATCATCTGGTTGTGCAGCGTCTGGGGGTCGACCAGGGCCTCGCGCATGTCGCGCACCGGCGCCGACAGCAGGTCCTGCTCCTCCAGCTTCTGCAGCCAATGCTCGCAGGTGCCGGTGGCGAAACGGTCGCGAAACAGCTGGTGCAGTTCGGCCTTGTTGCGCACGCGCTGGTCGTGGTTGATGAAGCGCGGGTCCACCGACAGGTCGGGCAGGCCCAGGGCATTGCAGATGTCCAGCAGCGGATTGGCCTTGAAGGCGCCCACCAGCACCAGCGGGCCGGTCTGGGTCTGGAACACGCCGGACAGGGGCATGGCCGCCCAGTTCACCTCGGAGTCGGCCATCATGATCATCGCCGCCTCCTGCATCTGCATGGCCAGCATCGAGTTGTACAGCGACACGCTGACCTTCTGGCCCTCGCCGGTGCGTTCGCGCTGCAGCAGCGCGAACAGGATGCCCTGCACCATGTGCATGCCGGCGGTGTAGTCGGCCAGCGCGGTGGGATAGATGGACACGGGCACGGCATCGTCGGCGCGGCGCGCCATCACGCCGGTGAGGGCCTGCGCCAGCACGTCCTGGCCGCCCTTGTGGGCGTAGGGGCCGGACTCGCCGAAGCCGGTGCCCACCGCGTAGACGATGCGCGGGTTGAGCTTCCTGCAGTCCTCGTAGCCCAGGCCCAGGCGCTCCATCACGCCGGCGCGGAAGTTGTTGGTGACGACGTCGGCATCGGCGATCAGCTGCTTGACCAGTTCCATCTGCGCCGCGTCGCGCAGGTCGATCTCCACGCTGCGCTTGTTGCGGTTCAGGCTGCAGAAGATCGGGTTGTCCAGGCCGGCCACCGGCTCGAAGGTGGAGCGGCTCAGGTCGCCGGCGCCCTTGCGCTCGATCTTGATGACGTCGGCGCCGTGGTCGGCCAGCATCTGGGTGCAGACCGGTCCCATCATCACCTGCGTGAAGTCGACGACCCGGATGCCGGCCAGCGGCAGGCCCGCGGTGCTGCGGTCAGCGCTCATGCGGCCACCTCGTCTTGCGCCACCGCCAGCGGCGGCACGTCGGTGTTGGGCCCGCTCTGGTCGCCCGGGTCGGCGCCTTGCGCGCGCAGGGTGCGCTGCACGGCCGCGACATCCACGTTGCGCACCGACACGCCGGCGTCCAGCGCCAGGGCGGCGGCGACGCCGGCGGCCTCGCCCATCGCCATGCAGGGCGGGATCTCGCGCGAGATCTTCTGCGCGGCGGAGGTCGCCGAATAGTGGCGGCCCGCCACCAGCAGGTTCTCCACGCTGCGCGGCAGCATGGAGCGGTACGGGTAGTAGTAGTCGCGGCCGCGCGCGACGCTGTCGGCGAAGCGCACGCGCTGCATCACGTCTTCCTTGCTCATGACGTGCTCGCCCTCGAGCAGCCGGGTCTGGCGCACGCCGGTCTGCGGCGCCATGTCGACCACGAAGCAGTTCCTGAAGCCCGGGAGCTTCGCGCGCACCAGGTCCACCGTCTGGTGCACGATGCGGCGGCCTTCCACTTCGGCGCGGGTCAGGTCTTCCACCTTCAAGGGGTCGAGGCCCGGCATGTGGGGACAGTTGCACCACACCACCCCGGGCAGCGGCGTCTTCAGCCACCACTGGGCCCAGCTGCCGCCCAGCGTGCGCTTGATCTCGCGGTCCAGCAGGTCGAAGGCCTCCGGCTCCTCGCGCTCGAAGCGCTCGGCCTCGTCGGTGTCGACGCCGCCCAGGCGGAACACGGTGGTGACGATGTAGCTGCCGCCGATGTGGGGCGCGCCGGCGGAAGCCGCCACGTCCAGGTCGCCGCTGGTGTCGATCACCACGTTGCCCAGGATCGCCTCGCGGCCGTTCTTGGTGTCGCAGACCACGCCCTTGACCTTGCCGTCTTCCACCAGCGTGCGCGAGAACCACGAGTGCAGGCGCAGCTCCACGTTCTGTTCCTTGATCATCTCCATCGAGACGCGTTTCCACGCGTCGGGATCGAAGGCGGCCGCGAACACGATCGGGTGCGGCTTCTGCTTGCTGTGGAAGTCGAAGGTGCCCCAGCGCGTCCACTTCGCCACCGTCTTCGGCGCCGAACCCCATTCGCCGCGGGTCGGGAACTTCGCCAGCCCCAGGGCGGCCATCCGGTCCAGCGTTTCCATGCAGGTGCCGCGCACCGAGATCTCCTGCAGGTGGCTGTCCCACATGTCGTCCAGCACCAGCACCATGCCGCCGGAAGCCAGGCCGCCCAGGTGGTTGTAGCGTTCCAGCAAGGTCACGCGGGCGCCGTTGCGGGCAGCAGCATAGGCCGCCGACACGCCGGCCGGTCCGCCGCCCACCACCACCACGTCGGCTTGCGCGGCCACGCGGACGTCGCGCGCAGGCTCCTGCATCCAGTCACCAATTCGACTCATGTTCGTTCTCCTGTTCGGGGTTCCACCGCGCGGGCCCGGCCCGCGCGGCGCGGGTTCAATGGACGGTTTCAGGCTGCCAGCGGATGATCCAGCGCTCGGCCAGCGCCACCGCCAGGAAGAAGGCGCCGGACAGGCTGGCACTCATCACGATCGCGGAGTACAGCAGCGCGGAATCGAAATTGAAGGTGGCCTGGATGATCATGGCGCCGATGCCGCTGTTGGCGCCTATCCACTCGCCGACCACGGCGCCGATGACGCACATGGAAGCCGAGATGCGCAGCGCCGAGAACAGGTAGGGCAGGGCGTTGAAGAGCCGCAGCCGGAAGAAGATTTCCGTCTTGCTGGCCGACAGCACCCGCATCAGCTCCATCGCCTGCGGGTTCACCGACTCCAGCCCGCGCACGGTGTTCACCAGCGTCGGGAAGAAGCAGACCAGCGCCGCGATGGTGATCTTCGGCTCCATGCCGTTGCCCATGATCAGCACCAGGATGGGCGCCTTGGCGACGATCGGGATGGCGTTGAACATCAGCACCACCGGGAAGAAGATGTCCTGCAGCGTCTTGTTGTGCACGAACACGGTGGCCACCAGCACCGCCGCCAGGTTGCCCAGCAGGAAGCCGCCGGCCGCCTCCATGGCGGTGGGCAGCAGGTTGGCCAGCAGGACTTCGCGCTTCGTGTAGAGCGTCTGCAGCACCAGCACCGGCGAGGGCGCGATGAAGGGCTTGACGTCGAACACCACCACCACCGCCCACCACAGGGCGACCAGCCCCACGATGCCCAGCGCGGGCAGGATGCGGCGGCGCCAGAGCTTGCGGCGGCGGGCCTCCGCCCAGGCCAGTTGCGCGACATCGGGCGCGGCATCCGGCGCGGTCGCCAGCGTGGCGGGCGCGACGCCTTCGAGAGAACGGCTCGTCATGGCTTCCTCAGCAGGTTTCCAGCACGCGCCGCAGGTGGGCGGTGAGCCGGACGAATTCGGCGGTCTCGCGGGACGCCAGCGTGCGTTCGCCCGGCAGGTTCACGGGCACGATCTCGCGCACGCGGCCCGGCTCGGCCGCCATCACCAGCACGCGCTGGCCCAGGAACGCGGCCTCGTGGATGCTGTGCGTGACGAACAGGATGGTCACGCCGGTCTCCTGCCAGACGCGCAGCAGTTCCTCGTTCAGCCGGTCGCGCGTGATCTCGTCGAGCGCGCCGAAAGGCTCGTCCATCAGCAGGATCTTCGGATCGCTGACCAAGGCGCGGGCGATCGAAACACGCTGCCGCTGGCCGCCGGACAGCTCGTGCGGGTAGGCGTGCTCGCGGTCCTTCAGGCCCACCATCTCGAGCAGCTCGCGCGGGCCGCGCCGGCCCTTGCGGGCGGCGCCGCCGCCCACCTGCAGCGGCAGTTCCACGTTCTGCAGCGCCGTGCGCCAGGGCAGCAGGGCCGCGTCCTGGAACACGAAGCCGATGTCGCGCCGCTGGCGCGCCGCCTGCGGCGAGGCCGACAGCACGTCGATCGCGCCGCTGCTGGGCGGGATCAGGTCGGCGACGACACGCAGGAAGGTCGACTTGCCGCAGCCGGAGGGACCGAGCAGGGTGAGGAACTCGCCCTGTTCCACCGTGAGGTCCAGGCCCTGCAGCGCGGTGACGCTGCGGCGCTCGGTGAAGAACCGCACGCCGACGCCGCGCGAGCTGATGGCCGGCGCGAACGCGTTGGTCGCGTCCATGGCGTCAGGCCTTCACGCGGGAGGCCGCCGTGGCCTTCAGGATGTCCATCGTGATCACGTCGTTGAGCTTGGGCGCACCGGCCGTGAACTGGCCCAGCTGCGAATACAGGTTGATCTGGTCCTGCCACACCGCCGGGTCCATCGCGCCCCAGCCCTGCGCCTTGGTCAGGTCGCCGAAGCTGTACTGCAGCATCGTGTCCAGCGCGACGCGTTCGTCTTCGCGGGTCAGGTTCGGGTACTCCTTCACCAGCAGGTCCACCGCCTGGTCGCGATTCGCCAGCGCGTACTGCCAGCCGCGCGACGTGGCGCGCAGGAAGGCCTCGAGCGCCTGCGGATTCGTCTGCAGCGTCTTGGTGTTGGCGTAGTAGGGCAGCGCATACAGCTTCACGCCGGCGTCCCACAGGGTCATCTCGACGCGGTCCTTGCCCAGCACCTTCAGCGCGGTGGTGTTGGTCAGCCAGCCGGTCACGACGTCGACCTGGCCCGTCATCAGCGGCGTCATGTCGGCGCCGATCGGGATGATGTTGACGTCCTTCTCGGCGATCTTGTTCTTGGCCAGCAGCGCGCGCAGCAGCACGGCGGCCGTCGGCTGGATGCCGACCTTCTTGCCCACCAGGTCGGCCGGCTTGCGCACCGGCTTCTTCTCCAGCGAGAAGTAGCTATAGGGGTGGCGCTGGGCGCCGACGGCGAAGCAGCGGATCGGCAGGCCCTGGGACACGGCCAGCATCACGGAGGGGCTGGAGGACACCTGGCCCGTTTCATAGCGGCCCGATGCCACCACCGCGACGCCGTCGACGTTGGGGCCGCCGGGCTGGATCGTGACGTTCAGCCCTTCCTGGTCGTAGTAGCCCATGCGCTTGGCGACCACCTCGCCGACCTGGTTGCCGCCCACCAGCCAGCCCAGCTGGAGGTTCAGGTTGACCTTGTCGGCGGCCGATGCCCCGACGGAAAGGAAGCTGCCGGTGGCGGCGAGGCCGCCGGACAACAGCGAAGCCTTGAGGATCTGTCTGCGTTGCGGGTTCACAGGGTGGGACATGGCGGTTCCGTTCGTGGGAAGACGTAGATGCTAGGAGTGCCGGGCGTGTGCAACAAGCACCGATTTTCGTAACGGGCGTTGCCCAAAAGCGCACACCCCGGGTTAACCCGGGCACCAAAGAAAAAGTGGCCCGCAGGCCACTTGATACTTTCCGCACCGGCCCCGCCGGCCGCGGCTGGTTCGCCTTACGGGCGAACGGTGATTTCGTTGCGGACCGACTTCACGCCGCCGACCTTCCACGCCAGCGTTTCGGCCATGGACTTTTCGTTGGCGCTCTTGGCGAAGCCGGACAGCAGCACGGTGCCGTTCAGGGTCTCGGCCTTGATGCTGGAAGCGTCGACCTCGCGGTTTTCGACGAAGCGTGCCTTGACGGCGGTCGTGATCGCCGTGTCGTCGACGTAGGCGCCGACCGATTCCTGGCCGCGTGTGACGGCGCAGCCGGAAACGGCAATGAGGACGGCCGCCGAAAGCGTGGCAATGAAGCTGGTGCGTGAAATGCTTGTCATGTGGAACTCCGGGTGAAAGGTCGAGCTTGCCAGCGATGCGGCGCGGCGTCTGTACGCCACCGCACGGTCTACCGGACCGCGGGTGCCGCCCGCGTCCGCGGGGTTTGCACGCGCACATTGTGGGCCTGCCCGTCGTCGGCCAGCAGCACCGCATCGCCGGCGGCCGCCTGCCCGTCCAGTTCGATCACCTGCACCGCGTCCGGGTCGTCCAGCAGGTCGATCTGCAGGTGGTAGTCCGTGCTCCGGAAGCGGTAGTCGACGGCAAAGCCCGGCCAGTGCGCCGGCAGGCAGGGCGCGATGTCCAGCCAGGCGCCGCTCTCGTCGATGCGCAGCCGCAGCCCCAGCAGCGATTCGATCAACAGCCGGTACATCCAGCCCGCCGAGCCGGTGTACCAGCTCCAGCCGCCGCGCCCGGTGTGCGGCGCCACGCTGTACACGTCCGCGGCCACCACATACGGCTCCACCTTGTAGACGGCCACCTCATCGGCCGTGCGGCCATGGTGCAGCGGGTTGATGATGTCGGTGACCTGCCAGGCCCGCGCGGCGTCGCCGAGCGCCGCGAAAGCCATCGCGGCCCAGACCGCGGCGTGCGTGTACTGGCCGCCGTTCTCGCGCACACCGGGCAGGTAGCCGGCGATGTAGCCCGGGTCCGGCCCCTTGCGGTCGAACGGCGGATCGAGCAGCTGCACCAGTTTCGCTTCGGGCCGCACCAGCCGCGCCGCCAGCGCGTCCATCGCCTGCCGCGCGCGCCCGGGGCTGGCGACACCGGCCAGCACCGACCAGCTCTGCGCGATCGAATCGATCTGGCACTCCACGTTGTCCCTCGAGCCAAGCGGGGTGCCGTCGTCGAAGTAGGCGCGGCGGTACCACTCGCCGTCCCAGGCCGATGCTTCCAGCCGCTGGGCCAGCGCCTGGCGCTCGGCATCGCATTGCGCCGCGAAGTCCTCGTCGTCGCGCATGCGTGCCAGCGGCGCGAACTGGCGCAGCACCTCGCACAGGAAGAAACCCAGCCACACGCTCTCGCCCTGGCCATGGTGGCCCACGCGGTTCATGCCGTCGTTCCAGTCGCCGGCGCCCATCAGGGGCAGGCCGTTGGGGCCGAAGCGCAGCCCGTGGCGCAACGCCAGCGCCGCGTGGTCGTAGACGCTGGCGGCCTGGGCGGACCGCCCCGGCAGGTCGTAGTAGGACTCCTCGCCGGCGGGCAGCGGCCGGCCCTCGAGGAAAGGCACCGTCACGCCCAGCACGCCGGTGTCGTGGGTGGATTGCACGTAGCGGCACAGCGCCAGGGGCAGCCACAGGTAGTCGTCGGAGATGTGCGTGCGCACGCCGTGGCCGCTGGGCGGGTGCCACCAGTGCTGCACGTCGCCCTCGATGAACTGCCGGCTGGCACAGGTCAGCAACTGGTCGCGCAGGAGCTGCGGCGCCGCATGCACCAGCGCCATCGCGTCCTGCAACTGGTCGCGAAAGCCGAAGGCCCCGCCCGACTGGTAGTGGCCGCTGCGCGCCAGCAGGCGGCAGCCCAGCGTCTGGTAGACCAGCCAGCCATTGGCCAGCAGGTTCAGCGCCGGGTCGGGGGTGTGGACCTGCACGGCGCCGAGCTTGTGCTGCCAGTATCCATGGACGTCGCCCAGCGCCTGCTGCACGGCGCCGCTGCCGCGGAAGCGCCGCACCAGCTGCCCGGCCTCGTCGAGGCTGCGGCCCATGCCGAGGCGGAAAGTGATTTCGCGGGACTGGCCCGGCTCCAGCCGCACCGGCACCTGGATCGCGGCGCAGGGGTCGAGCGCGGCGCCGCTGCGGCCCGACAGGTGCGCGCGGCGCAGCGCCGCCGGATTGCGCAGCGAGCCGTTGCGGCCTATGAACTCGGCGCGGTCGCAGGTCATCGTGCCGGCCAGCCGGTCGCCCTCGTCGACGTCGAGGAAGCCGACCCAGGTGCCGAAATGATTGCTGTAGCGGTTGCGCGCGAGCAGGGCGCCGCTGTCGATCGCGACTTCGGTGTGGATGTGCGGGCTGGTCTTGGCACGCATGTCGCCCAGCACCCATTCGACGTAGGCAGTGGCCGAGAGCTGGCAGGTGCGGGTGCCGTCGTTGCGCAGCACCAGGCGCGAGAACTTCACCGCCGCGTCGGCCGCGACGAACACCGTGAGCTCGCTGCGGATGCCGCCCTCGTCATGCTCGAACACGCTGTAGCCGAAGCCGTGCCGCGTGACGTAGGGCGTGCTGCTGCCGCCGCGGACGTCCGGCAGCGAGGTCGGGCTCCAGACGTGCCCGGTTTCCTCGTCGCGCAGGTACAGCGCCTCGCCGCAGGTGTCGGCGACGGCGTCGTTGTGCCAGGGCGTCAGCCGCAGCTCGTGCGCGTTCTCGCACCAGGTGTAGCTGCTGCCGCCGTCGGAGACGACGGTGCCGAAGCGCGGGTTGGCGATCACGTTCACCCAGGGCGCGGGCGGCCGCTCGCCGGCCGGCGCGGCGATGACGTATTCGCGGCCGTCGGGCGAGAAGCCGCCGGTGCCGTTGTCCATCAGCAGCTTGGGCCGCACCGATTGCGCGGCCGGCGGCGCCGCGGGCTGCCGCGTCGGCACCAGGGCCGGAACGCGCCGTTCCGGCACCCGCTTGCGGCCCACCTGTTCGGCCAGCGAGCCCATGCGGTCGCTGATGATGGCGCGCGCCACCGATTGCAGCAGCACCCGGTCTTCCACCGCGATCTGTTCGGCCTGGCGCACGAAGATGCCACCCGGCCGGTCGACCTCGTGCGACTCGACGCTGCCCGCGATCAAGCCCAGGATCTGCTCCTGCAGCCGCTGGCGGTAGACGTCGCGCTCCTCGTTCCAGATCACCAGGTCGACCGCCAGGCCCTTGAGCCGCCACCAGGCATGCGCCTGCACCAGCTGGTGCACCAGGTCGATGTTGGCGGCCTCGCTCACCTGCAGCAGCACGATCGGCAGGTCGCCCGAAATCGCGTAGCCCCACAGGCCCGACTGGGCCCGGCGGTTGCGCAGCAGCACGCTTGCCTGCGCCCGCAGCGTGGGGTCGGAATACACCACGCTGTTGGCCAGCCGGGCGTAGAGCTGGGCGTCGGCCTCGGTTGCATTCAGCTGCCGCAGGCTCACCTGGCTGTGCGTCCACGCCAGCTCGAACACGCGGTCCGCCAGCCTGCGGTCCATGTACTTCTGCACCAGCGCCAGGCAGGTCTCGCGGTTGTCGGCGGCGCCCCAGACCAGGTCGATGGTCGCCGTCTGTTCGGGCTCCAGCGTGACCACCCGGCGCGTTGCCAGCACCGGGTCGAGCACCGCGCCGGCGGTCCCGGACAGGGGCGCGGAGTCGCGCATGGCCGCCGGCGCCTGCAGGCTGCGGCCGCGGCCGATGAAGCGCGCGCGGTCGGTCTCGTGCGACACCGGGCCGGCCTTGGCGCCATGCACCGCAACCAGGTGGAACATCCACGGCGACGCGTCCTCGCCGGAGCGCGGCCTGCGCGTGCACAGCAGCGCCGCCGGTTCGGCCACGATTTCGGTCTGCACGAACAGCTTGCTGAAGGCCGGGTGCTGGGCGTCCGCCGCGGCGGTGGTCAGCACCGGCTCGGTGTAGCTCGTCACCTCGATGCGGCGCCTTGTCTTGCCCCGGTTGGTCAGCCGCAGGCGGCGCAGCTCGATGTCGTCCTCGGGCGAGACCACCACCTCGGTGTAGGCCTCGATGCCCTGGTCGCGGCGCCGGAATTCGGCGCGGCCCTCGGTGAAGATCGCTTCTTCCAGCTCCGGCTTGCCGCGCGTGGGCTGGTGGGTTGCCGACCAGAAGCCGCCGGTGTCCGCGTCGCGCAGGTAGCAGAAGCTGCCCCAGCCATCGCTGGTGCCGTCTTCCTGCCAGCGGCTGACGGCCAGGTCCTTCCAGCGGCTGTAGCCGCCGCCGGAATTGGTGAGCATGACGTGGTAGCGGCCGTTCGACAGCAGCTGCACCTCGGGCGACGGCGTGTTGGGGGCGGCGATGCGCAGTGGCGTTTCGGCACCGGCCAGCGTGCTGCGGTCGTAGTCGCGCTCGCTGGCCTGCTGGTGGTACGCCACCGCCTTGGGAATGCGCTCCTGCAGCAGCAGCAGCGTGGCGCGCAGGCGCGGGTCGGACTCGAAGCGCCGCTGCATCGGCCGGTCCAGCAGCACGTGGGCCAGCGCCAGCAGGCTCATGCCCTGGTGGTGCGCCATGTACGAGCGCACGATGGCGCGGGTCTCGCCGCGCCGCAGCCGCGACGGGGTGTAGTCGACGGCTTCGTAGTAGCCATAGGTGCTGGCCAGTCCTTCTTCCGCCAGCCGGCGCAGGTTGCGCGCGGCGGCGGCCGGGTCGACCATCAGCGCCATCACCGTCGCATAAGGCGCCACCACCACGTCTTCGGTCAGTCCGCGCTGCAGGCCCAGGCCGGGAACGCCAAATGCGCGGTACTGGTAGTTGAGGTGCGCGTCGGTGAGGTTGTAGCCCGACTCCGACATGCCCCACGGCACGCCGCGCTGCTTGCCGTACTGGATCTGCCGTTCGACGGCACCCTGCACGGCCTCGTCCAGCAGCGTGTTGTGATAGCTCGGCATGACGAGCATGGGCATCAGGTACTCGAACATCGAGCCGCTCCACGACAGCAGCACCGGCCGCCCGCCCAGCGACGTAGCCTGGCGCCCGAGGGTGAACCAGCTTTCCTGCGGCAGCTGCGCCTGCGCGATGCCGACGAACACCGCCAGCCGCACCTCGGAGGCCAGCAGGTCGTAGTGGCCCGCATCGCGGCGGCGGTCGTCCACGTTGTAGCCGATCGTCAGCAGGTGGCTGCCGGGGTCGTAGAGGAAGCCGGGGTCGATGTCGGCCAGGGTGCCCGCGCGCTGCGCCAGGGTGAGCAGCGCGGCACGGCGCGCGCTGCGTGCCGGCTCGGACGCCAGCTGCAGCAGCTCTTCGCGTGCCGCCGCGCATTGCGCCGCCAACGCCGCCGCCCAGCGGCCGGCTTCGCTGGACTCCGATGGCACGATGGCGGCCTGGATCTCGAGCGCGCAGCGGTGCAGCGCGTCGAAGGAGTCGGGGTCCAGCCCCTGCGCCATGCGTTCTTCGAGCAGGTCGGCAAAGCGCAGCGCCAGGCCGTCCGACCGTGTGCTGCCGGCGGCCTGGCGCAGCAGCGCCAGCGTGTCGGCCAGGCCCTGGAGCAGCCGGCCGGGCTGCGGCGCTTCGGCGGCCAGCAGCAGCAGTCCGGCACGCAAGGTGAGCAGGTGTCCGGCCAGATTGCCGCTGTCGACGCTGGACACGTAGGCCGGGCGCAGGGGCTGCAGCGTCAGCGTGTCGTACCAGTTCAGGAAGTGCCCGTGGTAGCGCTCCAGGCGGTCCAGCGTGTTGAAGGTGGCGGCGGTGCGCGTGAGGAACTCGCCTTCCGTGATGAAGCCGAAGTCGCGCGCCGTCAGGTTGGCCAGCAACGCCAGGCCGATGTTGGTGGGCGACGTGCGGTGGGCCACGCGCTGCTCCGGCACCTCCTGCATGTTGTCGGGCGGCAGGAAGTTCTCTTCCGCGGTGACGAAGGTTTCGAAGAAGGCCCAGGTGCGGCGGGCCAGCAGCCGCAGCTCCACCAGCTGTTCGGTCGACAGCGCGCCGCGCACGTGCGCCAGCGGCTGGCTGATCCACCAGGCGATGGCGGGCGCCGCAAACCACAGGACCAGCACCGCGGCCGCGGCCGGCAGGCTGTCGGGGCGCCAGGCCGCCAGGCCCGCGCCAAGGACCACGGCCAGGGTCGGCGCGAGCCACATGCGGCGCACCGTGTTCACCAGGTCCCTGGACGCCGAACCGCCGCGTGGTGCCGCGACATCCGCCGAGGGCTGCCATTCGAGCAGCCGGCGCCCCGACAGCCGCAGCCGCCACAGCGTGCGCGCGATCGCGTCGAGGCTGACGCCCACTTCGTAGGGCAGGCACGCCAGCGCCAGGCCGGCCTGGGCGCAGCCGAGCATTGCCGCGCGGCCGGCCGCCGCAACGTGCTGCGCCAGGCGCAGGTCCGCCGGCTTGCGCGCCAGGTCGCCGAGCACGCCCAGCAGCACCGGCATGAAGGCGACGGCCAGGCCCGCCAGCGTCCACAGCCACGGCGGCTGCAGGACGGTCCAACCCGCCACGAAGATGGCCGTCAGCGCAGTCGGCACGAGGCTGCGCCGCAGGTTGTCCAGGATCTTCCAGCGTGACAGGCCCGACAGCGGGTTGCGCACCGAGCGCACGCGGGTGGTTGCCGGGTCGCCCGCGTCGGCCACGCGCAGGCGCAGGCGGGGCAGCAGCCAGCCGGCGATCTGCCAGTCGCCGCGCATCCAGCGGTGGCGCCGCTTGACGTCGGCGTCGTAGCGGGCCGGCGACTCCTCCACCAGTTCGACGTCGCTCAGCAGGCCGCTGCGCGCATAGCAGCCTTCCAGCAGGTCGTGGCTGAGGACCAGGTTTTCCGGCAGCCGTCCGCCCAGTACGTGTTCGAAGGCATCGATGTCGTAGATGCCCTTGCCGATGAACGAACCCTCGCCGAACAGGTCCTGGTAGACGTCGCTCACCGCCCGCGTATACGGGTCGATGCCGGAGTCGCCGCCGTGCAGGCGACCGTAGCGGGAGCGGTTGGCCGCGGCCAGGCTGATGCCCACGCGCGGCTGCAGGATGCCGTAGCCCTCCACCACCCGGGGCGCGTCCGCCGGGCCGCCCAGGCGCGGCCGGTTCAGCGGGTGGGCCATGGTGGCGACGAATTTCCAGGCGGCGTCGCGCGGCAGCTGGGTGTCGGTGTCGAGCGTGATCACGTAGCGCACGCCGGACAGCAAGGCGATGTCGCCGACCACCAGGGCGAAACGGTTCGAGCCGCCGCCGCGCAGCAGCGCATTGATGTCGCTCAGCTTGCCGCGCTTGCGCTCGTACCCCATCCACACGCCTTCGCGCGGGTTCCACCGGCGCGGCCGGTGGAACAGGAAGAAGCGGCCGCCCTCCACAGCGCCGTCGGGCCCGGCGTACTTGTCGTTCAGCGCATCGATGCCTGCGCGCGCGGCCTGCAGCAGCCGCGCGTCGTCCCCGTGCTCCGCCGTCATCGCATCGTGGAAGTCGGTCAGCAGGCCGAAGCGCAGCTGGGCGTCGGGGTTGGCGAGGAAGCGCACCTCGAGCGCCTCGACCAGCGCCGCGATGCCGGACTCGGAGTCCAGCATCGTCGGCACCACCACCAGGGTGCACGAATCCCTGGGAATGCCGCCGGAGAAGTCCATGCGCGGCAGGGCCCGGGGCCGCGCGAGCAGCGTGGCCAGCCAGTTCACCAGGGCCACGGCCAGCTGGCTGGCCGCGACCAGCACCGCGGCCGCCGGTGCGACCAGCCACCAGCCCGCGGGCACCGTGGTGACGACCCCCGCATCGCCGGCCGCGGCCCACCACGCGAACGCCGCGGCCAGCAGGGTGCTGGTGGCGACGATGCTGCCGGCGTACCAGGCGAGGGGGTGGCGCCCGAGCAGCTGGCCCAGCCGCACCCGGCCGCGGGGCGACGCGCCAACGCGGTGTTCGAGCGACTCCCGGCCCGCGCCGACGAGGTGGTAGCCGACGTGCGTGTGGCGCGGATCGTCTTGCCCGGGGAGCGCTGCGCCCGCCGCCATCGCGACCGCGGCCTGCGCGACCTCGTCCTCGCTGGCGGCGCCGTCCCGCGCGATGCGTTCGACCGCATGGCGGTAGGCGTCGCGGGTGGAGAACTCCATCTGCGCGTAGATGCCGGCGGGATCTTCGTGCAGCGTGCGCTCCACGGTCGACAGGTTCTCCACGAACGCGCGCCAGTCGGTCGCGCCCAGCAGGCGCAGGCTGCCGATGCTGTTGCTGACCGACACCTGCGCCGCGGCCTGCAGTTGGGCCTCCAGCTGCACCAGCTGTTCGGCCGTCTGGTTGTTCTCGGCCAGGCGCTGCTCCACCCAGCTCAGGGGCAGCGACAGCGCGGCGCTGTGGCCATGCAGCCGGCGCACCAGTTCGGCCACGAAGGCCGGCGTCATCAGCGGGTCGGAGCGCGCCATGTCGGCGACGACCAGGATCAAACCCTTGGGCTCGCGGTCGACCACGTCGAACATCCGGTCCGACCACTGGGCCGCGAGGTCGCGTTCGCCGCGGCTGGCGGCGACGCGCACGGCGACCCGGCGCATGTTCTCGATCAGCGCGAGCCGCAGCATGATGGGAATGGCCCACAGTTCGCCCAGCAAGAGCGGGCGCACGCCTTGGTAGGCCGCGATGAAACGCGTCAGGGTGCCCAGCGACAGCCGGCCGTCGCCGTGCGCCACCGACTGGATGGCAAGGTCATAGGCGCGCGGCAGGCCCGCGCTGGGCCCCGTGCGCAGGCGCGGCAGCTCGCGGCTGTAGCCCGCTGGCAGGAAGCGCTCGGCGGTGCGGATCTCCGCTTCGATCAGATAGATGTTGTCCAGCAGCCATTCGCCCGCCGGCGTGGGCCGGCGCTGCTGCCCCTCGCCCTGGCCCAGCAGCGCGCAGACCTCGGCGAGCGTGCGCCGGTTGTCGGCCAGGCGCGGCAGCAGCCGGTCGGGCGCGCGCGAAAGGGCGGCTTCGTGCAGTGCGGCGAGGCTCTTGCCGTACTGCTCCATCTGGTCGGCGCTGAGGAGCTCGGCGCGCAGCGGCGCCTCGTCCGGCGCATGGGCGCCGCCGGCCCATTCGGGCACGGGCCCGCTGCCAACCAGCGCGTGGATGTGCAGGAAGGTGGAACGAAGCCAGGCGATGGCCTTCACGAGTCCGCGGCCCCGGGCCTGGCCAAGGCCAGTTTGTTTCGCCGTTGCCGCGTTGTCCCTTGGACATGGTTCTTCCATTTGGACATGCCCCAGTGTGGCCGCGGGAGCCATGTCCGTCTGTGCGCGAGCGCACGAAGCAGGGCCATGCTCAGGCCGTCCGCATGGCCTTCCAGACCTCGTCGAAAGCTTCGACGAAGGCCTTCTCCGCCACGCCCATCGGCCGGTAGCGGTTGCGCAGGATGCTGACCGTGAGCTTCTCGGCCGACTGGAAAGGCCGCACTTCCAGCCCCGCCAGCAGGCCGCCGGCGATCGACACCTGGTCCACCACCGCGATGCCGACGCCGGCCTGGGCGAACCAGCAGGCGGTGGTCGAACTGGTGGCCTCGAAGTCGCGGTGCATCTTCTCGGCGGCGCTGCCGAAGGCACGGCGCAGCGTCTGGCCGAAGGGCGTGCTTTCCGGCGAGGAGATCACGCGTTCGCCCGCCAGGTCGGACGGCCGGATCAGCTTGCGCCTGGCCAGCGGGTGCTCGCTGCGCATCACGCAGGCCAGGCCGCACTGGTAGGACTTGACGGTGCTCAGGTTGGGGTGGTCGTGCGGCAGCAGCGCCACGCCCAGCTGGGTCGAACGATCGAGCAGCGCCTGGTTCAGGATGTCGGGCGAATAGACCTGCACCCGGCATTGCAGCCGCGGGATGTCGTCGTACAGCCGAGCCACCGTGCGCGACACCATGTAGGGCGCCAGGCTGGCCGAACACACCAGCCGCAGCGTGGTGCGCCCCGGCTGCGCCAGTTCGCGCGAGATGTCGCGCACCCTTTCCACGCCGCTCCACAGCTGGTCGATCTCGGAGTAGAGCTGGTGCGCCTCCGGGGTCGGGATCAGCCGGCCCTTGACCCGCTCGAACAGCACCAGCCCGCTGGCCTTGCCGGCCTGGGCCAGCACCTTGCTGATGGCGGGCGGCGAAACGTGCAGCAGCTCAGCCGCGCTGTTGACGCCGCCGGCAAACATCACCGCGCGAAACACTTCCATCTGCCGCAGGTTCATCTTGTTCCAGGTGTTAACCGCAGTTTAACTAGAGGGACTTTCTTTTCAATTGATGGCGCGCGCATCAAGACGAATAATCGGCCCACGACACCCGTTAACCACGGTGCGGGTGCGACCCAGGAGACAAGTCCCATGCCCCGTTCCATCACCCGCCGCGAGTTCGGCGCCGGCGCTGCCGCCGCTGCCCTCGTGCTCGGCTTCCCCGCCATCGTTCGCGCGCAATCCAGGCCGCTGACCATCTTCCTGACGGTGCCGCCCGGCACCTCCTCCGACACGCTGGCGCGCATGCTGGGCGAGCGGTTCAAGGCGAAGCTGAACCGCACGGTGGTGGTGGAATCGAAATCCGGCGCCGGCGGCCTGGTCGCCATCCAGGCGCTGCGCAACCAGGAAGCCGACGGCTCCTGCCTGATGATGGCCCCCAACTCCGCCGTCTCGCTGCTGCCGCTGTTCGCCACCAAGCCGACCTTCGACTACGAAAAGGAACTGGCCGCGGTGGTGGAGTGCGCCTCTGCGCCTATGGCCTTCACGGTCAACCCGGCCTCCGGCGTCAACACGCTGGCCGAATACTTCGACAGCGTGCGCAAGACGCCGAAGCTGGGCTCGATCGGCGTGCCCAGCCCGGTGAGCATGGGGGCGCTGGTGATCTACCAGCTGGGCAAGCAACTGAACCTGCCGCTGCAGGCCATCGCCTACCGCGGCGGCGCGCCGCTGCTCACCGACCTGCTCGGCAACCAGGTTCCGTGCAGCGGCTCCATCCTGCCCGATTACCTGGAAATGCACCGCGCCGGCAAGCTGAAGATCCTGGCCCACGCCAGCGAGAAGCGCTCGGTGCTGGCGCCCGACATCCCGACCATCACCGAAGCCGGCTATCCCGGCTACGTGGCCGTCACCTCCTTCGGCCTGTACGCCAAGGCCGGCATGCCGGCCAGCATCGCCACTGAATACGCGGCCATCGTCACGGAGGCACTGGCCACGGCGCCGGTGACCGACGCGCTGCACAAGATGGGCCTGGTGCCGGTGGGCGGCACGCCGGCCGAGTTCCACCGCAAGGTGCTGGCCGACCGGGCGCGCTGGGCGCCGGTGATCAAGGACTCCGGCATCAAGATGGACGCCTGACCATGGCCGGCAACGACGACCTGCAACAGCGCGTCACGGCCATCGGCCTCACGCCCGCCAACAAGAGCGGCATGGAGTACCGCCACGTCGGCCGCTCGGGGTTGATCGCGTCGGCCATCGGCGTCGGCTGCTTCCCCTTCGGCGGCTACGTCAGCGTGCCGGACAGTTGCAAGGTCGTGGACCAGGCGCTGGACCTGGGCATCAACTATTTCGACACGGCCAACAGCTACGGCATCGGCAAGTCGGAGTCGGCGCTGGGCGTGGCGCTGGAAGGCAAGCGCGCGCAGGCGCTGATCGCCACCAAGTTCGGCAACCGCACCGGCGACGGGCCGAACGAGGTCGGCGCCTCCCGCACGGCCATCATCAACGCCTGCGAGGCCAGTCTCAAGCGGCTGAAGACCGACTACATCGACCTCTACCAGCTGCATTGGCCCGACCACGAGACGCCGATCGAGGAAACCTTGCGCGCGCTCGACGACCTGGTGCGCGCCGGCAAGGTGCGCTACATCGGCGCCTCCAACCTGTACGCGTGGGAGCTGGCCGAGGCGCACTTCACGGCGGAGAAGTACGGGCTTTCGAAGTTCGTCTCCGCGCAGGACCACTACAACCTGCTGTACCGCGACGTCGAGAAGCGCTTCGAGCCCTTCTGCGTGAAGTACGGCGTCGGCATGACGCACTACTTTCCGCTGGCCGGCGGCATGCTCACGGGCGCCTACAGCCGCGGCTCCGTCACGCCCGGCACCCGCCAGGCCAACAACCCGAACACCGCGGCCTGGCAGTCGGCGCGCAACTGGGACGTGCAGGAGAAGCTGCTGGCCTTCGCCCGGGAACGCGGCTGGGCGCTGCCGCAGATGGCGCTGGCCTGGCTGCTGCAGCGGCCCGCCACCTTCACGGTGATCGCCGGCGCCGACAAGCCGCAGCACCTGACCGAGAACGTCAAGGCGCTGCAGGTGCGCTTCACGCCCGATGACCTGCTCGAGATCGACCGCATCACGCTGGTCGACGAAGACCGCACCGTGGCGCCGGTCTACCGGACCTTGCGGCCGGAGAAGGTGCACGAATTCGAAGCGATGCAACTGGCGCGCGCCGGCGCCCCCAGCCGCGCGGCCCACTGAGAAACCAATTCCTGGAGAACCCCCCATGCTGACCGTCCACAACCCCATGGGCTACCCGCCCAAGATCAACCGCAAGCAGCCGGCCCCGCGGCTCGACACGCTGGACGGCAAGACCGTCTACCTGGTCGATACGCGCTTCGACGACGGCGTCGAACTGCTCAAGCAGGTGCAGGCCTGGTTCCAGCGCAAGATGCCCGGCGTGAAGACCAAGCTGGTGCAGATGGCCAGCTACTACGGCAAGGACGACCCCAAGCTGTGGGCCGAGATCCGCGAGCAGGGCCATGCCGCCATCATCGGCGTGGGCCATTGCAGCACCTGCGCGCCTGCCACATCGACCCACGCCATCACGCTGGAGACGCAGTACGGCGTGCCCACCGTCGCCATCCACACCGACAAGTTCGTCAAGGTGGTGCAGTCGGTCACGCGCATGGGCGGGCTGCCGCAGGCGCCGCTGGTGTTCGTGCCGCAGCCGGTGATGGGCAAGAGCGAAGCCGAATTGCGCGCCTACGTGGAGGGCAACGATCCCTACACCAGCAAGCCGGTGATGCAGGAAATCGTCGACGGCCTGACCAAGGGCCTGGCCGCCGCCAAGGACGAGCCCTACGAGCGCAACACGCCGCGCCTGTGCGAGCCCGACACCGAGGACAAGCTGCGCGCCCTGTTCGAGCGCAATCTCTGGACCGACTTCCTGCCGATCGTGCTGCCGACCGAGGAGCGCGTGCAGGCCATGCTGGCCGGCACCAGCCGCAAGCCCGATGAAGTCGTGGGCCGCATGCAGCCCACCGAGAACCGCGGCCTGTGGGAATACACGGTGGAGAAGGTCGCCGTCAACGCGGTGATGGCCGGCGCCAGGCCGGAATATTTCCCGGTGATCCTGGCGCTGGCCGCCACCGGCCTGTCGGCGCGCGGCAGCACCTCCAGCTCCGCTTCGGTGATGAGCGTGGTGAACGGGCCGATCCGCAACGAGATCGGCATGAACTGCGGCATCGGCGCCATGGGCCCCTACAACCACGCCAACGCCGCCATCGGCCGCGCCTACAGCCTGCTGTCGCAGAACCTGCAGGGCGGCTCGGTGCCGGGCGAGTCCTTCATGGGCTCGATCGGCAACAACTACGTCTACAACGGCATCACCTTCGCCGAGAACGAGGAGCGCTCGCCCTGGGAGCCGCTGCACGTGCAGAAGGGCTTCAAGGCCGAAGACAGCACCGTCACCGTGTTCCACGGCTGCCGCTCCACCACCTTCGGCCTGGGCCTGCGCAAGGAATACTGGCGCGAGCACGTCAAGGACATGCTGCTGGGAACCGACGCGCTGACGCCGCCGGTGCTGGTGCTGGACCCGCTCACGGCCCGCCAGTTCATAGCCCGCGGCGGCTTCGACACCAAGGCCAAGCTGATCCGCTGGCTGCACGAAACGGCGGAGATGCCGGCGGCGCGCTACTGGGACCTGCAGTTGATCCAGAACTACGTGTACACCCGCGCCACCTTCGGCGAGTCGCCCAAGGCGAAGTACCTGAACGTGCCGCACGACGCACCGGTGCGCATCTTCGAGGAAGAGGACATCAACGTGGTGGTGACCGGCGGCGAGGCCAACGGTTACTGGCAGATGTACGGTGCCCGCCACAAGGCGACGGTGTCCATCGACGAATGGCGCTGAGGACATGGCCGTGATCACGACCGACCTGGCCATCATCGGCGCCGGCGCGGCCGGTCTCTCGGCTGCCGCGGCGGCTGCGGCGCAAGGCCTGCAGGTGCTGGTGATCGAGCGAATGGGCGCCGGCGGCCAGGTGATGAACGTCGAGAACATCGCAAATTTCCCCGGCCACCCCGAAGGCATTTCCGGCTTCGAGCTGGGGCCGTTGTTGCAGGAGCAGGCCGAGGAAGCGGGCGCGCAGTTCCTGCTGGACACGGTGCAGGCCGTGCAAGCCAACGGCGACGGGCTGCGGCTGCAGTGCGAAGGCGAAATGGTGCAGGCGCGCGCTCTGATCGTCGCGGTGGGCTCGGCGCGCAGGATGCTGGGCGAGCCCGGCGAGGAACAGCTCGAGGGCCGCGGTGTCTCGCATTGCGCCTCTTGCGATGGGCCGCTGTTTCGCAAGCTGCCGGTGTGCGTCGTCGGCGGCGGGGACTCCGCGTTCGGCGAAGCGGCCGTGCTGGCCACGCACGCCAGCCAGGTCACCATCGTGTTCCGCGGCGCCCAGCCGCATGCCCAGCCCGGGCTGCTGGCGGCCGTGGCCACGCTGCCCAACGTCACCCTGGTGCCCGACGCGGACGTGGTGGCGGTCGAGGGCGGCGAGAACGTCAGCGCCCTGCGCACGCGCGCGGCCGATGGCACCGAGCGCAGCATCGCCTGCGAGGGCGTGTTCGTCTATGCCGGGCTGCGGGCCGACGCCGGCTTCCTGGCCGACCTGGTGGAACGCGACGGCGATGGCCGCATCCGCACCGACGACCAGTACCGCAGCTCCGTGCCCGGCGTGTTCGCCGCCGGCGACATCCGCGCCGGTGCGGCCTACCTGCTGGCCGCCGCGGCCGATGAAGGCGTCGCCGCCGCGCGGGCCGCGGTGCATTACCTGAACGAGAAGAGACAAGCATGAACCACCGACAAAAACTCAAGGCGCTGCTGGCCTTCGCCGCGCTGCCGCTGGCCGGACGCGTGTTCGCGCAGGAGTTCCCGATCCCCAACAAGCCGATCCGCATCGTGGTGGGCTTCCCCGCCGGCGGCGGCACCGACATCCAGGCCCGCCAGGTGGCCCAGTACCTGGGGCCGTTGCTCAATGCGACGGTGATCATCGACAACAAGCCCGGCGCCGGCACCATGCTGGCCGCGATGGAAGTGATGCGCGCCACGCCCGACGGCCACACGCTGCTCTACACGCCGTCGTCCACGCTGGCGCAGCTGCCGCACACGCTGGGCGTGGTGAAGTACGACACCTTCAAGGATTTCACGCCGGTGTCGCTGGGCGCGCTGGGTCCGCTGGTGCTGGTGGTGCACAAGTCGGTGCCGGTGGCGAGCGTGCGCGAGCTGGTCGCCTATGCCAAGGCCCATCCGGGCAAGCTGAACTACGTGTCGCAGGGCCTGGGCACCTCGTCGCACATGTACGGCGAGATCTTCTGCAAGCAGGCCGCCATCGACATGGTGCACGTGCCGTACAAGGGCGCCAGTGACGTGGCCAAGGACTTCATGGTGGGCCGCGTGCACGTGCAGTTCGCCTCGTCGTCGGCCGCCGTGTCGCTGGCGAAGACCGGCGAGGTCCGCATGCTGGCGGTGGTGGCGCCCAGGCGCAGCAGCCTGTTCCCCGAGCTGCCCACCATGGGCGAGCAGGGCGTGAGCGGCGTGGACATCGAAAGCTGGGTGGGCTATTTCGGCCCGGCCGGCATGGCGCCGCAGGTCGTCGCCAAGCTGAACGATGCGATCGGCCAGGTGCTGAAGATGCCCAAGGTGCGCGAGGAATATCGGCAGGGCGGCGCGGAGGCGGCGCCCTCGAGTCCGGAGCAGTTTGCCGGGCTCCTGCGGGATACCTATAACCAGTGGGGGAAGATGCTGGAGAAGATCGGGTTCACGAAGTTGTAGGGCTGGGGGAGCTGGGGTTCCTGCGTCACCCCAGCCTACATGCTTGCGACTGGGTGTGGGCTGCGGCGTTACGTCGAGCCGCCAAACAGGCGCCCGAACCCATCGCTGAGCGGGTCCCACCCGCCCAGCCGCACCACATCCCAGAAGCCGGCCGGTGAGCTGGCCGTCACCGGCAAGCCCAGGTCGCCCTCCAGCTGCCGGATCGCATCCAGCGTCAGCAATCCGCCGCAGGAGATGAACACGCCGTCCGCGCTGGTGTCCTGCGCATGAACCTTCTTCGACAGGTCGACCAGCGCCTTGGTCGACACTTCGCCGACCTCCTTCACGCCGGTAATCGACATCCCCTCGATCGCCGTCACCGTGAAGCCCGCATGCGCCAGGTACGCCACCAGCTTGTCGTTCAGTTCGTCGATGTAGGAAGTGGCCACCGCCACCCGCCGGATGCCCAGCCGCCGCAGCGCCGCCACGATTGCGTGGCTCATGGTCGTGCAGGGCACGCCGGTCGCCTCCTGCATCGCCGCGCGCAGCGACTCGGTGAATTCCGGCCCGCGGTAGAAGCTGATCGAGGTTCCCATCAGCGAGATCACCTCGGCGCCGGCGGCGCGCAGCTCGCGCGCGCGATCGAGCACCGTGTCGATCACCGGCGCGAAACCTTCGGGCGAAACCCCGCCGATGCCGAGCCCGCGCGCGATGAAGCGGTAGCGGCTGCCGTACAGGTCGGCGCCATCCTGCGGTACTTCGCCGTGCGCCGGCGGCACGATCAATCCGATGCAGGGCGTGGTGGCCATCATTCCGCCGAAATCTTCTGCGCCTTGATGATCTGCGCCCACTCCGCGGACTCGCGCGTCATCTCGGCGCCCAGCTGCGCCGGCGGCAGGTAGGAAGGAACGGCGCCTTGTGCCGCGGCGGCCTGCGCGAGGTCGGCGCTGGCCAGCACCGTGCGCACCGCTTCGTTGAGTTTCTCCACCACGGCCGCGGGCGTGCCGGCCGGCGCCAGCAGCATCAGCCGCGGCGCCACGTTGAAGCCGGGCAGGGCGTCGGCCAGCGCCGGCACGTTTTCCGCGCCGGGCAGCTTGCCGGTGTTCATCAGGGCCACCGCGCGCAGCCTGCCCGCCCTGGTCTGCGCCAGGCCGGCGGCGGCGCTGACCACCCCGATCGGCACCTGGCCGCTGATCACGTCCGGCACGATCTGGGCCGCGCCGCGGTAGGGGATGTGCACGATGAAGGTGTTGGTCCTGGCCTTCAGCAGCTCGAAGCCCAGGTGCTGCACGGTGCCGATGCCGGAGGTGGCAAAGGAGTAGCGGCCCGGATTGGCTTTCAGCAGTGCGATCAGCTCCTTCGGGTTGGTGGCCGGCACATCGTTGTTGGCCACGATCATCAGCGGCGCAACGAAAACGCCCGCTACCGGCGTGAACGCCTTCAGCGGTTCGACCGGCGCCCTGGCCTGCAGGTGCGAGGCGATCAGCAGGCCGCTTTCGCCCAGCAGCAGCGTGTAGCCGTCGGCGGCGGACTTGGCCACCAGGTCGGCGGCGATCATGCCGGTGGCGCCCGCGCGGTTCTCCACCACCACCGGCTGCCCCAGCAGTGCCGGCAAGCGCGCAGACAGCATGCGGGCGACGGCATCGACACCGCCGCCGGCGCCGTAGCCGACCATCAGCCGGATCGACCGGTTGGGAAAGCCTTGTTGCTGCGCGCCGGCCAGCGGCGCGGCCAGGGCCAGCGCCGCTGCCAGCACGGCGCGGCGGGAAAGGGAAAAACGCACTGCTTGTCTCCTGTTTGTCTTTGCGATCATGCCTTGCCGACGCCGCGCGAGCCGGGGCGCCTGGCCAGTTCGGCGATGCGCTCGCGGTTCGGGCGGAAGCCCAGGCCGGGCGCCTCGGGCAGCGTCAGCACGCCCTGGGTCGGCTCCGGCAGGCCGTCGAAGACCTGCTTGCAGACTTCGACGGCCACCGAGTGGTACTCCACCAGCGAGCCGTTGGCCAGGCCCGCGTGCAGGTGCATGTTGTGGTGCGGCCAGGCGCCGCCGTTGGCGAAGCGGGTGTTGAACGCCGCGGCCATGCCGGCGATGCGCATGCACTGCGTGAAGCCGCCGGAGATGCAGGCGTTGGGCTGCACCACGTCCACCGCCTGCGCGACCAGCAGGTCCCGGAAGCGGCTGGCCGGGCCTTCGTTCTGCCCGGCCGCAAGCGGGATCCTCGTCTTGCCGCGCAGCTTCACGAGGTTGGGTATGTCGTTCTGCGACACCGGCTCCTCGAAGAAGGCGATGTCCATGTCTTCAATCCGCTGCGCCAGCGCCAGTGCGTGGAAGTA
>JAQGMU010000539.1 GCA_028292195.1 Ramlibacter sp.
TCATCGACAACTACAGCAGCCTGACCCGGCCGGACGATCCCGCGCTGGTGCGCACGCTCGAACGCGAACTCGCGCGGCACTGAGGCTGGTCATGCGACACCCGTCCGGCACAGCCGGCGGCACGGCGCCGGTTTCACACACATTTACCACCTGGTCCATGACGATTCGGGACCCGCGCGGCCCGCGGGGGAGTCCATAAAAGCACGAGGCAGGATTTCCGAACACTCCCAGTTTTTGCTGCTGCGAAGCCATCCGCCATTGTGGACGGATGCAATCCCGAGGCGACTCTTCTCCTCCTCCCTCCCTCCCTCCTTCGTCTAGGGGCGCTTCGCGGCACTTTTCTCTTCCGGGCGGCGGCCATGCAGGCCGCCGTCATCGGCTCCGGCATCGCGGTGGCTCAGGGCGCTTCATGACCCGGCTTACCGGTGCATCGTCTCCGCAAAACTCGGACGCTGCGCCAGCTTCTCGTGCAGCTTGGCCAGGTTCGGATACTCCGTGCGCCACTCGATATGCGGGAAGCGGAAGTCCAGGTAGCCCAGCGCGCAGCCGATCGCGATGTCGGCCAGGCTGAGGTAGATACCGGCGCAGAAAGGTTTCTCGCCCAGGCCCTGGCTCATGGCCTTCAGGCTGGCGTGAGTCTTGTCGATCTGGCGCTCGATCCAGGCGTCGCTGCGCTCGCCCTTCTTGCGGCCGGACCAGTTGGCTTCGAGCCGCGCCAGGATCAGCGCGTCCAGCACGCCATCCGCCAGCGCTTCCCAGGTCTTCACTTCGGCGCGTTCACGGCCCACGGCCGGTATGAGCTTGCCCACCGGGGACAGGGTGTCCAGGTATTCGACGATCACGCGCGAGTCGAACAGCGCCTCGCCGCCTTCCATCACCAGGCACGGCACCTTGCCGAGCGGGTTGGAATGCACGATGTTGGAGTCGGCCGACCACACGTCTTCCTCGACGAACTGGTAGTCGAGCTTCTTCTCGGCCATGACGACGCGCACCTTGCGCACGTATGGACTGCTCGTAGCTCCGATCAACTTCATGGGCGTTTCTCTCAACCGTCTTCGAGTTCTGTGGAAATGGGGGCCGGATTGATTCATTCTAGGGGAAGCCTTACGCAGGTTTGTCGTGGCATCGCGACAGCCGCCGGCGGCCAGGGGCGCGGGGGCCGGAGCCTACAATTCCGCCATGGCACTTTCCCCTATATCGGCGCTGTCGCCGCTCGACGGCCGCTATGCGAACCGGCTGGCGGCCTTGCGCCCGCTGATGAGCGAGCAGGGCTACATGCACCGCCGCGTGCAGGTCGAGGTCTGCTGGTTCATCGCGCTGTCGGACGCCGGCTTCGCCGAATTCAAGCCGCTCTCACCCGGGGCGCGCACTTACCTCCTGGGCCTGGTCAAGAATTTCTCCGAGGCCGACGCGGTGGCCATCAAGGAGATCGAGAAGACCACCAACCATGACGTGAAGGCGGTCGAGTACTGGATCAAGTCGAAGTTCGAGGCCAGGCCCGAGCTGCGCTCGGCCAGCGAATTCGTGCACTTCGCCTGCACCAGCGAGGACATCAACAACACCAGCCACGCGCTGCAGCTCAAGAGCGCGCGCGAGCAGGTGCTGCTGCCGGCGCTGGACGCCGTGATCGCCAAGCTGCGCGAAATGGCGCACGGCTACGCGGCCGTTCCCATGCTGAGCCGCACGCACGGCCAGACCGCCAGCCCGACCACGGTGGGCAAGGAAATCGCCAACGTGGTGGTGCGCCTGACCACGGCGCGCGAGAAGATCGCGGCCGTCAAGCTGCTGGGCAAGTTGAACGGCGCCGTGGGCAACTACAACGCGCACCTGGCGGCCTGGCCCGACTTCGACTGGGAAGCCTTCAGCCGCAAGGTGGTGGAGTCGCCCGAGCCGCTGGGCCTGGGCCTGACCTTCCAGCCCTACAGCATCCAGATCGAGCCGCACGACTACATGGCGGAGCTGTTCGACGCGGTGGCGCGAGCCAACACCATCCTCATCGACTGGTCCCGCGACGCCTGGGGCTACATCAGCCTCGGCTACTTCAAGCAGCGGCTGCGCGATGGCGAGATCGGTTCGTCGACCATGCCGCACAAGGTCAACCCGATCGACTTCGAGAATGCCGAAGGCAATTTCGGGCTGGCCAATGCGCTGCTCAGGCACCTGTCGGAGAAGCTGCCCATTTCGCGCTGGCAGCGCGACCTGACCGATTCGACGGTGCTGCGCAACATGGGCGTGGCGCTGGGCTATGCCGCGCTGGGCTACCACGCGCTGGGCATCGGCCTGGGCAAGCTGGAACTGAACGAGGAAGCGCTGAACCAGGACCTGGACCAGGCCTGGGAAGTGCTGGCCGAGCCGATCCAGACCGTGATGCGGCGCTACGGCGTGGTCGGCGCCTACGAGAAGCTGAAGGAAGTGACGCGCGGCAAGTCCGTGGCGGCGGCCGACCTGCACGGGCTGATCCGCTCGCTGGAGATTCCGCAGGCGGAGAAGGACAGGTTGCTGGCGATGACGCCGGCGAGCTACATCGGCAAGGCGGCGGAACTGGCGAAGCGGGCCTGAATGGCCCTCAAATCCACGATTTTCAAGGCGCAGGTCGCCGTCGCCGACATCGACCACTCCTATTACGCCGACCACCAGCTGACCCTGGCGCGCCATCCGAGCGAGACCGACGAACGCATGATGGTGCGGCTGGCCGCGCTGGCCCTGCATGCCCATGAACTGCAGACGGTGTGCAACGGCGACGGCACGCTGGCCTTCGGCGCCGGCCTGAGCGACCCCGAGGATCCCGACGTCTCGCTGCGCGACTTCACCGGCCTGACGCGGCGCTGGATCGAGGTCGGCCAGCCGGACGAGACGGCCATCGCCAAGGCCTGCCGCAAGGCGGACCAGGTCGCGCTGTATGCCTTCCACCATGCCGCCGAAGTCTGGTGGAAGGGCATCGAGAACAAGCTGCACCGGCTGCCCAACCTGCAGGTGTGGCGCATCCCGACCGAAGCCTCGCAGTCGCTGGCGCAGCTGGCCCAGCGCAGCATGCAGCTGCAGGCGACGATCCAGGAAGGCGTGCTGATGCTGGGGGACGCGAAGCGGCACGTGGATATCGAGCCGGTCCGCTGGAAATGACGGCCTGGCCGTCAGGGCATCGCCAGCCCGCAGTTCCAGCACGACTCGAAGCCGCCCTCCACCAGTTCCCCGCAGGCGCAGCGCCAGCGCCGCTGCGGCAGGTGCGTGAGCGCGCGCAGCAGCGCCCGCGCCTGCACTTCCTGCTCGTCATGCATCAGCCAGATCTCCGGCAGGCACTGGTCGGGCGGGATCTCGCCGGCGACGCTGGAGAGGAACTGGCGCTGCACCGTGGCCGCAATGCCGGCCTCGCGCAACATGTCGGCCCAGAACGCGGCGATCGCGATGTTGGGAGCCTGGGTGAGCCGGCGCATGGCTCAGGGTTTGGGCGTGGACGGCGGCGGCGGGGCGACGACCGCCTCGCCCGCCCGCTCGGCGTAGCGGTTGAAGCGCCAGGCCCCGCCTTCCAGCGTGATGCGGCGCCAGACGTGGCGCTTCTCGGCCGGCGACATCTCGGTCCAGTGCTGCACTTCCTCGAAGGTGCGGCCGCAGCCCTTGCAGTCGGCGTCGCCCTGGCTGGTGGAGCAGATCGCGATGCAGGGCGTGTCCGGCTGGCTGTCGAACCACTCCCGCCAGGCCGCATACGCCTCCACCGGGAAGCCGCGCTCCTCCGCCTCGTCCTCGTGGTAGAAAACCATCAGCGCATACACCTCGGCCAGCGCGCGCAGCTCCGGCGCCAGCGTCACGCCATCCGGCGAGGGCTTGCGTTCGCGCCAGTAGTTGATGGCGGCTTCGATGTCGGTGATGTGGATTCCGGCCATGGTGGGGGCGCAGGGGGAGGGGCATGATAGCGCCCGCTTGGCGTGCGGCAGGCGCCCGGCTGTGGGATAATCGAGCTTGCGAAGGGGAGTAGCTCCCGCGGCGCGCACCGGTTCACCGGCCCGCAACCCGCATCGGCCGGCCGTCAAGACGAAGCGCAAGCTTCCGGTTCGTCGGGCCAGCGTCCATGTGGCGCCGGCTGAGCAAGACCTTCGATCGGACCCGGTGCGGGTCCGGATCGAAGCGTTCGTTCCCAGCCCGTTCGTTCCCCGCTTCGTTCCATTCCTGCGCCGGTTGGTATTTGCACCCATCGGAGCCTCTCGCAAATGGAATTCCTCTCAGCCGACTGGTTTTCGGCCCTCCTGGCGATCATCCTGATCGACCTCGTCCTCGCCGGCGACAACGCCATCGTCATCGCCCTGGCCGCGCGCAGCCTGCCCAAGCAACTGCAGAAGAAAGCCATCCTGTGGGGCACGGTGGGCGCCATCATCGTGCGCTCCGTCATGACCATCGGCGTCGTCTGGCTGCTGCAGATCCCCGGCCTGATGCTGGTGGGCGGCATCGGCCTGCTGTGGATCGCCTACAAGCTGCTGGCCGACGACGGCGGCGGCGAGCAGCACGGACCGGTGGCGCACACCTTCTGGGGCGCCATGAAGACGATCGTGGTGGCCGACGCCCTGATGGGTGTCGATAACGTGCTGGGCGTCGCCGGCGCCGCGCACGGCGCCATCGACCTCGTAATCATCGGCCTGCTGGTGAGCGTGCCCATCGTGGTGTTCGGCAGCCGGGTCGTGCTGCGCCTGGTGGAACGCTTCCC
>JAQGMU010000540.1 GCA_028292195.1 Ramlibacter sp.
GTCATGAACCACAACCTCGAGACGATCCCGCGGCTGTACCGGGAAGCGCGGCCCGGCTCCGACTACCAGTTCAGCCTGAACCTGCTGAAGAAATTCAAGGCGCTGCACCCGGACGTGCCGACCAAGAGCGGCCTGATGGTGGGCCTGGGCGAAACCGACGAGGAAATCCTCACCGTCATGCGCGACATGCGCGCGCACGGCATCGACATGCTGACCATCGGCCAGTACCTGGCGCCCACCCTGTCCCACCTGCCGGTGCGCCGCTACGTGCACCCGGACACCTTCAGGATGTTCGAGGCCAAGGCCCGCGAGATGGGCTTCAGCCATGCCGCGGTCGGGGCCATGGTGCGCAGTTCCTATCACGCCGACCAGCAGGCCCAGGCGGCCGGCGTCGTCGGCGCCTGAGCCCCTGCGCCCGCTGCATCCCAACGTGCATGCCCTGGGCGCGATCGCGCTCTGGGCCTTGCTGGCCTCCCTGGGCGTCACGCTCAGGCATGTCCCGCCTTTCCTGCTGACCGGCCTTGCGCTGGTCATCGGCAGCGTGCCGGCTTGGCCGCTGTACCGGCAATGGAAGGTGCCGGCGCGCACCCTGGCGCTGGGCATCTACGGCCTGTTCGGCTTCCACTTCCTGCTGTTCATCGCGCTGCGGCTGGCGCCGCCGGTCGAGGCCAACCTGGTCAACTACCTGTGGCCGCTGTTCATCGTGGTGCTGGCGCCGCTGTTCCTGCCGGGGCTGCGGCTGAAGGCGGCGCACGTGCTGGCGGCCGTCGCCGGTTTCGCCGGCGCCGCCATCGCCATCCTGGGCGGCGGCGGGGCCCGCGGCGCCTGGTCTTGGGGCTACCTGCCGGCGCTGGCCTCGGCCTTCATCTGGGCGAGCTACTCGCTCGGCACGCGCCGCGTCGCCGCCTTTCCCACCGCGGCCATCGGCCTGTTCGGGCTGGTGTCGGGGCTGCTCTCGCTGGCCTGCCACGCGCTGCTGGAGCCTGCCGTGGACTTGGCGCCGCGGGACTGGCTGCTGATCACGGTGATGGGGCTGGGGCCGCTCGGTGCCGCCTTCTTCCTCTGGGACAAGGCGCTCAAGACCGGCGACGCCCGCCACATCGGCATCCTGAGCTACCTCACGCCGCTGGCGTCGACCGCGCTGCTGGTGCTGGTGACGGGGCGGAGTTTCAGTGCCAGCATCCTGCTGGCGGCGGCGCTGATCATCGGGGCGGCGGTCGTCGGCACGCGGAAGTGAGCGCCGCGCTCAGGCGGACATCGCGATCGCCGGATCCTCGGAATCGATGACCCGTTCCGCCCACGGACGCAGCCGAACCGCATCGGCGCGCAGCACCTCCTGCTTCACCGCCAGGATCTGCGCCGGGTGCATCGAGAAGCTGCGCAGCCCCAGCCCGAGCAGCAGCCGGGTGAACTGCACGTCGCCGGCCATTTCGCCGCAGACGCTCACGCCCTTGCCCTGCCGCAGGCATTCGCTGATGGTGTCGGCCACCAGCCGCAGCACCGCCGGATGGCAGGGGTCGTACAGGTGCGCCACCGATTCGTCGGCGCGGTCGATCGCCAGCGTGTACTGGATCAGGTCGTTGGTGCCGATCGACAGGAAGTCGAAATACTTGAGGAAGGTGCGCAGCGACAGCGCCGCCGCCGGCACCTCGATCATGGCGCCGATGTCCACCTTGCCGTAGGGCACGCCGCGGTTGTCCAGCTCGGCCCGGGCGAAGTCGATCAGCGACAGCGTCTGCCGGATCTCGGTGGCATGGGCCAGCATCGGCACCAGCAGGTTGACCCGCCCGTGCGCCGCCGCCCGCAGGATGGCGCGCAGCTGGGTGCGGAACATCTCCGGCTCGGCCAGGCTCCAGCGGATCGCCCGCAGCCCCAGCGCCGGGTTCAGGTGGGCGTCGTCGCGGCGCGTGGCGTCCAGCGGCTTGTCGGCGCCCACGTCCACCGTGCGGATCGTGACCGGCATGCCTTCCATGCCTTCCACCGCCTTGCGATAGGCGAGGTACTGCTCCTCCTCGTCCGGCAGATTGCCCTGGCGGCCCATGAAGAGGAATTCGCTGCGGAACAGGCCGACGCCGACCGCACCCGCCTTCAGCGCCGCGGCGGCGTCTTCCGGCAGCTCGATGTTGGCCAGCAGTTCGACCTTCTGGCCGTCGAGGGTGACCGCCGGCGTGTGCCGCAGGCGGCTGAGCCGGCCGCGCTCCAGCTCGCCCTGGCGCTGCTTGAAACCGTACTCGGCCAGGATGATCGGCGAGGGGTCGACGATCATCACGCCGCTGTCGCCGTCGACGATCACCCAGTCGTCCTGCCGCACCAGCTGGCTGGCGCTGCGCGCGCCCACCACCGCCGGGATGTCCATGCTGCGGGCGACGATGGCGGTGTGCGAGGTCTTGCCGCCGACGTCGGTGACGAAGCCGGCGAACACGCTCTGCTTGAACTGCAGCATGTCGGCCGGCGACAGGTCGTGCGCGACGAGCACGAGCGGGACGTCCACGCTGTCGTCCAGCAGCAGGTCCTGCGAGGTCTTGCGGCGCGGCGTCGGCGGCTGCGCCACCGGCGAGCCCATGCCTTTCATGTAGCGCAGGATGCGCTCCGCCACCTGTTCGAGGTCGGCCTTGCGCTCGCGCAGGTACTCGTCCTCCATGTCGTCGAACTGGCGCGACAGCACTTCGAGCTGCGTGGTCAACGCCCATTCGGCGTTGTACAGGCGCTCGGTGATCCAGTGCTTGACGCCGTTGATCAACTCCTCGTCCTGCAGCAGCATCAGGTGCACGTCCAGCAGCGCGGCCAGCTCGTGCGGCGCTTCCTTCGGGCCCATGGCGGCGATGGTGTGCTGCAGCCGGTGGATCTCGTCGACCACCGCGTTGCGGCCGACCCGCACCCGCTCGATCTCGGCCTCCACCTGCTCCGGCTTGATGAAATAGTGGGCCACGTCGGCGCGGCCCGAGCCCATGACGACGGCGCGCCCGATGGCAATGCCACGGGCCACGGCGATGCCTTGAACTGAAAAGGTCACTCGCCTTCCCCGAACTTGTCGGCGATCAGGGCCAGCAGGGCGTCCATCGCCTCCTGCTCCTTCTCGCCTTCGGTTTCCAGGGTGACCTCGGTGCCGATGCCGGCGGCCAGCATCATCACGCCCATGATGCTCTTGGCATTGACGCGCCGGTCGCCTCGGCTCATCCAGACTTCACAGGGAAAGCTGCCGGCCAGTTTGGTGAGCTTGGCCGAGGCGCGCGCGTGCAGCCCCAGATTATTGCTGATGGTCGTGTTCTTCTTGATCATGGTTGCGTAGTGGCTGCTGCCGCGGCGGCGTGGTCGCCACCTGCATCACGCCCTGGGTGCCGCCGATGACCGCGCGCGACACCAGCGTCTCCAGCGGTTCGTGCCGATAGCTCACCGCGCGCAGCAGCATCGGCAGGTTGACGCCGGTGATCAGGCGCGTCTTCACGCCGTCCACCAGCTTCTGGGCCACGTTGCTCGGCGTGGCGCCGAAGATGTCGGTCAGCACCAGCACGCCCGTCACCTGCGCCACCTGTCCGAGCTGGTCCAGCGCGATGCGGGCCGCGCCCAGCGTTTCCTCCGGCTGCAGGTTGGGTTGCACGTCGATGGCCACCACCGTGCTGCCGCAGTCCGGGAAGACGTGCAGCGCGCATTGCCGCAAGGCATTGGCCAGCGGCGCGTGGGCGATGAGCAGGATGGCGTTCATGGGGCTTCCGTCGGATTATGGCTTCTGCTGTACAGAAACCAGCCATAGGACAGCACGCCCAGGGCCAGGAACACCGCGAAGGCGGCGCGGAATGACGACACTTCGTCCCAGCCGCCGGCCTGGAAGGCGTCGACCAGCAGGCCGATGCCCCACTGGACCACGAACACGCCCAGGAAGATCACCAGGTTGTAGGCCGACAGCGCGCGGCCGGCCAGCGAGGCCGGGAACACCATGCCGACGGCGGGCTGCGCCAGGGAAACGAAGGTGCTGCTGACGCAGAACAGCGCCAGGGTCCAGGCCCCGGCCGCCGGGCCGGCCAGCACCAGGGCGGCCAGCGCAACGAAACTCGAGGGCAGGCCCCAGGCGATCAGCCGGTCGGTGCGGAAGCCGTTACGCTGCAGCCACGGGTTGGCCAGGCCCCAGGTCCAGAAGGTGGCCAGCATGCACAGGTTGATGGTGAACAGCCCGCCGGCCGCCGCCAGCGGTTCGTAGCCGGCCACCCGCACCAGCCAGGGGCCGGCCCAGAGCGACTGGATGCTGATCATGCCGCCGTAGTTGAAGAAGCCGATGGGCGCCATCTGGCGGAAGTAGGGATGGCGCCAGACCGCGGCATAGCTGCCGCCGGCCTTGCCGGTGCTGTCGCCGGTGGACCAGGACGGCACCCGCCAGGCGATGACGAACATCGACAGTGCCATCAGCACGGCCAGGCCCCAGAACAGCGGCCGCCAGCCCACCACCGGCAGCAGCCATTGCACCGGCAGCGTCGAGGCCACCATCCCCATGGAGCCGGTCATCAACATCCAGGAGTTGGTGCGCAGCTGCACCGGCGGCGTGAACCAGCGGCGAAAGCCGGTCAGCGGCGCCATCAGGCAGGCGCTCACGCCCACCCCGCACAGCACCCGTGCCAGCAGCAGCGCGGCGAAGCTTTGCGCCAGGGCGAAGGCGGCGCAGCCGAGCACGGCGAAGGCGACGAAACCCAGGATCACCTTGCGCGGGCCGTAGCGGTCCAGCCAGGTGCCCAGCGGCAGCTGGATCAGCGCAAAGCCGAGGAAGTAGCCGCCGGCCAGCAGGCCGAGGTCGCCCGAGCGCAGGTGGAATTCCTCCGTCAGGGTCGGCGACAGGGTGGCCGTGATGGCCCGCAGCACCGCGGCGAAGAAGTACGCGAACGCGAAGGCGAAGAAAACAGCCACTGCCTGGCGGCGCCCGAGCACGGTCATGGGATTCTTTTTGGATGGAGCAGCCGGCCCGTGACAGGCCGCTCGGCATTATCAGTGTCCCGATAATGGGCCCATGAATGCCCTCGATGGAATCCGCGCCCGGGAGGTGATGTGAGATGACGAACTTCGTCCTGGTCCACGGCGCCTGGCATGGCGCCTGGTGCTGGCAGCGGGTGGTGGCCCTGCTCACCGCGCAGGGCCACCGTGTCCATGCCGTCACGCTCACCGGTGTCGGCGAGCGCAGCCACCTGATGTCTTCGCTGATCACGCTGGAGACCCACATCGCCGACGTCGCCAACACGATCGTGTTCGAGGAACTGGACGAGGTGGTGCTGGCGGTGCATTCGTATGCCGGCATGATCGGCACGGCGCTGGCCGACCGCATGCCGGAGCGGCTGCGCCACCTGGTCTATGTCGATGCGGTCGTGCCCAGGCCCGGCGAAAGCTGGGGCGGCACCCATGCCAGCGCCACCCGCGAGGCGCGGCTGGCCGCGGCGCAAGCCTCGCCCGACTACAGCTTCCCGGCGCCCGACCCCAGCGTGTTCGGGCTGGCGGACGAGGACCATGCCTGGGTGAAGCGCCACCTGACCCCGCACCCGGGCCACACCTACCAGGCGCCGCTGCAATTCGACCCGCAGCGCGTGGCCAGCGTGCCGCGCACCTTCCTCGACTGCACCACGCCGCCGCTGGGCACCATAGATGTCATCCGGCGCCGGGTGCGTGACGCGCGCTACTGGGACGGCGCCTGGGCCGGCGGCGCCGGCATGCGGGTGGTGGAGCTGGCGACGGGACACGACCCGATGGTCAGCGCGCCGACCGACCTGGCGCGCCTGCTGGTCGAGTGTTCCGCCTGAGGGAGCATGAACTTTCCGGATCGGCGACAATCCCAGCCGTAACGAGGCAAGGCATGGCTGGCAAGTTCAAATGGGTCCTGGGGGCGGCAGGGGTGGCGGTAGCTGCAGCGGCCGCCGTGTTCCTGGCGGGCGGCGCGGCCGCCGCGCCGGACAGCACCTTCGTGCTGCTGGACGGCTCCAGGCGGACCACGGCCGACCTGAAGGGCAAGGTCACGCTGGTGAACTTCTGGGCCACCAGCTGCGTGACCTGCGTGGCCGAGATGCCCAAGGTGATCGCCACCTACGACAAGTACAAGGCGCAGGGTTTCGACACACTGGCCGTGGCCATGAGCTACGACCCGCCGGCCTACGTCGTCAACTACGCCGAGACCCGCAAGCTGCCCTTCAAGGTGGCGATCGACAACACCGGCGCGGTGGCCAAGGCCTGGGGCGACGTGCAGTTGACCCCCACCAGCTACGTGGTGAACAAGCACGGCGCCATCGTCAAACGCTACGTCGGCGAGCCCGACTTCGCCGAACT
>JAQGMU010000559.1 GCA_028292195.1 Ramlibacter sp.
GCGGCGCACCGGTGCGGTCGATCATCCAGCCGACCGGCATCTGCTCGCCGCGCTGCGCCTTGGCCTTGACCTTGCCGTAGGCGGCGACGGTGGTGGCCATGTCCAGCACCACCGGCGGCTCGGCGCCCGCCGGCACGGCCACGGCGATCGGGTTGGTGGACAGCAGCATGTCGAGCCCGCCCCAGGGCGGCAGGTGGTTGGCGTTGCCGACCGCGAAGTACATCCCGATCATGTCGTGCTCCAGCGCCATGCGGGCATACAGCGAGGCCGGCCCGGCGTGGTTCGACCGCCGCGCGCCGACCCAGGCCACGCCGCACTGGCGCGCCTTGGCGATCGCGATCCCGGCCGCCTTGCGCATCACCAGGTGGCCCATGCCGTTGTCGCCATCGAGCAGCGCCATGCCGGCCCTTTCCTTCTCGATGCGGATGTTCGGGTTCAGGTTGATGCCGCCGGCGCGGATGCGGCGGGCATAGGGCACGAGGCGGATCGCGCCGTGGCCGTCGGAGCCTTGCACCTCGGCTTCGGTCATGAGCTCGCCCACGCTGGCGGCGTCGCCGGCGGGCAGGCCGAGGCGCTCCAGGGCAGCGGTGATGAAGCGGCGCAGCTGCGCCGCGGCGATGCGGGTCTCAGGCATGGTTCATTCTTTTTTGCAGTGCGCGCACGGCGCAATCGGGGCTGGCGAGCACGGGGGAGGGCAGTGCCGCCTGCACCGCGGGCTGCGCGGCGGCCATGGAGAACTGGGCCAGCATGACGGCGTCGCAATCCGCGAGCTGGCGCGCGGCCTGCGCGATCTTGCGATCGTGGTCGGCCGCGCGGCCCTGCGCCAGGTCGTCCATCGCCTCGGGCACGAAGACGCTGCGCAAGGTGACGGCGCGGGCTGCTGCCGCAGCCATGGCCTGCAGCTCCTCGCTCATCGAAGGAATCGAAGCCTGGAAGGTCGCCAGCAGGCCGAGCCGCAGCGGACCGGGCTTTACCGCCAGCGCCTGCTCGAACATCGCCTCGTTCGGCTTCAGCGTGGGCAGGCCGGTGGCGCGGCCCGCGGCCTCGATCGCCGGGCCGAAGGCCGAACAGGTGAACAGGATGCCGCTGCACCCCGTGCCCTGCGCGTAGCGGGCCAGGTCGACGAAGCGCTGCGTCATTGCCTGCGTCAGCGCGCCGGCGGCGGTGCGATCGACCGACAAGCTGTCATCCAGCAGGTTCATGCGGCGCGCCTGCGGCCAGAGGCGTTCGAAGGCGGCCTGGATGGGCGCCACGGCCAGCGCGGTGGCGTGGATCAGCGCGACGCGCGGGGGCGGGGACGGGGGCGGGGAATTCATGCACGCATGCTAACGGCGCGGCTGGCGCTTGAACAGCCGCGACTGGCCGACTTGTCAAACAACTTGCCGCGCAAATTGACAGGCTCCCGGTACGCCGGGATCATCGACCACATCGGAGGAGACCCATGAAGACGATTCTTGCCGCGCTGGCGCTGTCCACAACCCTGGTTGTCGGCGCCCAGCCTGCCTGGCCCGAGAAGACGGTGACGGTGGTGGTGCCGTTTCCCGCGGGCGGTTCCACCGACACGGTGGCGCGCGCGGTGGCGCTGCACATGCAGACCAGGCTGGGCCAGCCCTTCGTGGTCGACAACCGGCCGGGCGCCACGGGAGCGATCGGCGCGGCCCAGGTGCGGCGGGCCGCGCCGGACGGCTACACGCTGATGGTGTCCTCGCTCGGCACCTTCGTGATCGCCCCGCACCTGCAGAAGAACGTCGGCTACGACGCGCTGCGCGACTTCGACTACATCACCATTCCCGTGCAGGCGCCGAACGTGCTGGTGGCGGCGCCGGGCCGCAAGGCGCGCACGGTGGCCGAGGTCATCGCGGAGCTGAAGGCCAGCCCCGGCAAGGTGAGTTTCGCAAGCTCGGGCAACGGCGCGTCCGATCACCTCTCGGCCGAGATCTTCTGGCAGCAGACCGGCACCGAGGGCCTGCACGTGCCTTACAAGGGCGGCGCGCCGGCCGTCAACGACCTGCTGGGCGGGCAGGTGGACTACTCCTTCCCGAACGTCAATGCCGTGCTGCAGCACATTCGCGCCGGCAAGCTGCGGGCGATCGCCGTCACTGGCACGAAACGCTCGCCGGTGCTGCCGGACGTGCCGACCCTGGCCGAGTCGGGCGTGCAGGGGGCCGAAGTCTATTCCTGGCAAGGCATGGCCGCGCCCAAGGGCCTGCCACCGGCGCTGCGGGAGAAGATCGCCGCCGCCGCCATTGCCGCCGTGCGCGATCCCGCCGTGGCCAGGCAACTCACCGACCAGGGCATGGAAGTGGTGGGCAACACGCCGGCCGACTTCACCGCCTTCCAGCAGCGCGAGTACGTGCGCTGGAAGAACCTGATCGAGAGCCGCAAGATCACGGCCGATTAGCGAACGGGCGACAATCGGGGCCGAACCCCGGAGCTCACCATGGACCTGCCCGCGCACCAGCTCACGATGACGGTGCTGATGACGCCGGACACCGCCAACTTCGCCGGCAACGTGCACGGCGGCCACCTGCTGAAGTGGCTGGACCAGGTGGCCTATGCCTGCGCCAGCCGCTATGCCGCGCGCTACGTGGTGACGGTGTCGGTCGACCAGGTCACCTTCCGCGAGCCGATCTTCGTCGGCGAGCTGGTGACCTTCCTGGCCAGCGTCAACCACACCGGCACCAGCTCGATGGAGATCGGCATCAAGGTGCTGGCGCAGGACATCCGCAGCCAGGCCGTGCGCCACGTCAACAGCTGTTTCTTCACCATGGTCGCGGTCGACGACGACCGCAAGCCAGTGGCCGTGCCGCCGCTGCGGCCGTTCACGCCGGACGAGAAGCGGCGCTTCGAGGAAGCCCAGTTGCGCAAGGCCTTGCGCAAGGAAACCGAAGCCCGCTTTGCCCAGCTGCGAGCCGATTTCCGCGGCTGAGTTTCTGAAAGCGTAAAAAGTCGCAACGGCAGACGCCCCTAGCCATGCTAGGCACCCTGTCCTACAGCGCTGGCGTGCAGTAGTTCCTAGCATTGCCGCATGAGCAAACGTCACGGTCCCGCCGCCCGCGCCCACCCCATGGCCGATGAACGCCGCGGTGGCGCCAGCGGCCCCAGCAGCAGCGGCCCCAGCAGCAGCAGCGTCCCCGGCAGCAGCAGCCGGGCGGCCGCCGAGTTGAGCGCCAACCCGCGCTACAGCCGCTCCGAATACGCCAAGGTGCTCGCGCTGCAGGAAGAGGTGGCGCGTGCCGACAGCGACTACCAGCGCCTGCGCAGCGCCTATCTCGACCTGGTCGAGAACGAGCCCACGCACGAAGTTGCGCTGGGCATGATCGGTGCCGACATGGACCGTTGCCATGGCCGCCTGCAGGCCCTGATCGGCCTGCCGCGGCTGCCTTTCACGCATGAGCCGAGCACCGTGATGCGGCGCGAGGCCCAACGGCTGGCCAGCGAAAAGGGCTGACGGCGGTCGAGCTCCGGGCCGACAGCCTTTCGGCTCACGCACCGGTGCTTTCCTCGCCAGCAAAGACGCAGCATGACGGCAAAGGAGGCAGCCATGAACCGTGCCGACATCGATTCCAGCCTGTGCAGCGGCGAGCGGCCACTGGAGAGCCTGGACGACGGCTTCTCACCGCCCGTGCCGGACACGCCGCAGACCGACACGCCAGCCGCGCCGGGCGACGCTGAACTCGCCCTCAGCACCAAGAGCCCTTTCTGAGGCTTCTCCATCCATGAACGCAGCCACTACGCCCATCCACCACCCGGTCGAGCCGGACCCCGAAGGTTCGCAGTCCGACGATGCCGCGGCCAACCCGACGCAGCTGCCGATCCAGCCCGAGTTCGGACCCATGCTCGAACCGGTCGAACCGGATGAGCCGGGCGTGAAGCCGCCCCACCTGTAAAGAGAGCAAGCTCCATGCAAGACACCCCCCAAGGCATCACGCCGCCCACGCCCGGCCTCGAACACGAGGAGCCGGAATTGCGGAGCGAGGACGACATCCCGAGCGACGGCGAAGACAAACGCCCGGCAGGCAAGTCCGAGCGCAGCGGCTCGGACCGGGAGCGGACCTCGCACAAGCCCGAACGCGAATGAACTGGAACGCCTCGGCCCCAGCCCCCGGGCCGGGGGGAGCGCCAAAGCCGGCCAACCCGGAGCCGACGCCGGCGCCGGTGGATCCGGAGAAGGGACGCCCGAAGACTCCGCAGGAGGAAGGGAAGTCGGAGCATCCGAAGCAGTGAGGCTTGGCGAGGCCGCTGGCCCTCACCCCCGCCCTCTCCCGCAAGCGGGAGAGGGGGCCTGCTTCCTCACTCCCTCTCCCGCTTGCGGGAGAGGGTTGGGGTGAGGGCAGCAGCAGCGCCGACTAATTCGCCGCACCCAGCATCCCCTGCGCCCCCTCATCCCCACCCTGCAGCGGCGTCGCCTTCGCCAGCGCCATCCACACGCCGAACGGCAACGCGCCCCGCGCCGGCCTGGTCGCCGGCCGCGCCACGCTCAGTCGTTCGCCCTGCAGCAGCAGCACGCCGCACTCCGCCGGCACTTCCTCCGGCGCCGCGATCGCGCGGCCCTTCGCATCGGTCCCCAGCACGTACCAGCATTCGCCGAGGTCGCGGTAAGCGGCGCGCTTGGCCTCCTGCCGCAGGTCGGCCAGCAGGTCGGAGCGCCGCACCTTGATCTCGTGCACGATCGGTTCGACATAGGATTCCACCGAGGTCTGGCGGATCGAGAACACGTCGGGCCGGGCGATGCACCAGCGCAAGGGCCTGGCTTCGTCGCCGGTCGGCACCTGGGCCCGCAGGCTCAGGCCACGCCAGGCCAGGCGGCCCGCGCGCGCCATCTCCTGCGCCACGCGCTCGACCAGCGCCTCGTGCGCGGACAACGCGGCCCGATTCCCGGCCAGCGTGCGCGCCAGCCATTGCACGCCGGTGTCGGTGACCCGCAGCGTTTCGTGGCCGGCCGTGGTGCGCACGCGCTCCAGCAGCCCGGCCGCCAGCAGGTCGATTTCCAGGGCGTCCTGGCTGGGCCAGCCGGCCGAGCGGTAGAGGTCGCGCAGCCGCCGGGCGTGGGCCTTGCCCAGGGCCGCTGGCGCAGGGGGTGGCGGAAGTGCGGTGGACTGCATGGCAAACGCAAAAGTGTACGCCGCACGGTAGGCTCGTTCCCACGCGTCTTGGCGCAGTCGGCTTATCGCTCCGCTGGGGTGCCTGCACACAATGCACGCATGGTTGAGAAATCGATGGAGCACTCGCGCAGCGGCGCATCACTTGCGGCCCTGGTGGCCGGCCCCGCGCCTGCGGTGGTCTACGGCATCACTGCCGTGCGCATGGAAGACGGCCACCTGTCCGAGGTGATGATGGGCATGATCGCGCCCAATCTCGAGCACTGGGACCTGCGCCCCGCGCCGACCCGGCTGGTCGAAGTGGTCGACCTGCTGGTGGAAGGCGACACCGTCGTCACGCTGTTCCCCACCGAATGCGGCACGCTGCAACTCGGCTCGCAGGTGACGGTGGACGTGCTGCCCGGAGGCACCGAAACGCTGGCTGCCGCCGAGGACCGGCCCGGCCGCTTCCTGACCGACCTGCCGCGTTTCTAGCCTCTAGCTGCGGACGGGCCGGCCTTACTGGTCCTTCAACTGCAGCGACGGCAGCTTGATCAGGCCGCTGGCCAGCGCCGTGCCGCAGACGATCACCAGCCCGCAACCCACCATCCACGACGTGACCCGCTCGTCCAGGAAGATCGCGCCGTAGATCACGGCGAACACCGGCAGCGCGAAGGTCACGGTCACCGCGCGCGCCGGCCCGGTGTTTTCGATCAGGCGGAAGTACAGGATGTAGGCGACCCCCGTGCACAGCACCCCGACGGCCAGCACCGCCAGCCAGGCGCGGGTGCCGGGCATCTGGTGCGGCGCCATCCACAGGGCCGGCAGCGCCAGGGCCAGCGTGGCGCCGAGCTGGCTGCCGGCCGCATTGACCAGCGGCGGAATGCCCGACAGGTAGCGTTTGGTGGCACAGGCCGCGATGCCGTAGGACACGGTGGCCAGCAGGCAGGCCAGCACGGCCCAGGCCGGCGCGATGCCGGAGGCGCCGGGCTGGAAGCTCGCCTTGTCCCAGGCCAGCATGGCGACGCCGAGGAAACCGATGGCCAGGCCCAGCACGCGCGAGCCGGTCGGCCGGTCCTTCAGCCA
>JAQGMU010000565.1 GCA_028292195.1 Ramlibacter sp.
CGACAGCGGCTTGTCCCCGATGCCCGGAAAGCTGTCGTCACCGCGGGCCGCGCCCAGCAGGGCCGGTGCGCTGTCCTTCAGCTTGCCGTCGGGGCCGAACACGTAGACGCGGGCGTCAGCCTTGTCGACGATGACGAAGGCGCGCTTCTTGTAGTCACGGGTGTAAACCGCCCAATTGGCGACGTGGCGGGCTTCCGGCGAGACGTCCTCGCCGTTGAAGTCGGCCACTTGCACGCCGCCAGGGGCACGCCTGGTCAAGCCGGCGGGGATGGCTTGCGGCGCCACGGCCTGCTGCATGGCCTGCGCGGGGCCGGCGCCGGCGGTGCTGGTGTCAGGGGCCGTGGGGGCCTCGGCCAGAGTGGGAGCCGTCGCCTCCACAGGCGCCTGCGTGGCCGGGGCTGTTGCCACCGGCGGCTGCGCCGGGGCCTGGGCGCGGTTCTTGGCCATGCGCATCGGCGGCACGACGATCAGCAGCAGGGCAACGCCGATCAGGGCACCCCAGCGCAGTGAGGCCATGAACTCCGAGCGTTCGGCGGTCTTTTCGCGGTCTTCTGTTGGCATGGGAGGTCGGGATGGAGGTGGCGGATGCCGGCCAGCTTAGGCAGGCCGCCGCGCCAGCGAAGTGAGCCGATGACTGCGCGGGCTGTAGGCCCCCGCGCAATCACGGCAAAGCGCGTGTCAGCGGAAAGACAACTCGCGCACCTGCGAGCCGGCCTCGAGGCTCCAGCTGGCGATGTGCAGCGACGGGTCGGCGCATTCGCAGCCGAGCGCGTAGTCGAAGTCATCGTCCGGGGCGGCGGTCAGCGCCACTGGCGGCAGGCCGGCAGGAGCCGGATCGGGCTGGTGCGGTTCAGGCATGGCGTCTCTCCCTCAATCGAAGAGCCATTCTTTGGGCGCAACGCGGAAAGGCCTATCCGACCAATACCCAAGGCAGCGTAGGAAGGACCCTACAGATGAGCCCACCGGCGCGGGTTCAGGCCTGGGCCGGCCGTTTGCCGCGCAGGCGCCGCGCCAGCGCGTAGCCGGCCAGCAGCAGCGCGCCGGCCGACATGCCGATGCCGGCATCGAGCAGCATGGACAGCAGGCTGCTCCAGCCGCCGGCGGCTTCCGCGGTGGACGCTATCCAGTGCTGCAGCGGTGGGATGCCGTGCGCCAGGATGCTGCCGCCCACCAGGAACATGGCGACCGTGCCGGCGACCGACAGGCCCTTCATCAGCCAGGGCGCGGCGCGCAGGATGCCGTTGCCCACCGCGCGGGCGGCGGCCGTCCCGCGCTGCGTCAGGTAGGCGCCGAAGTCGTCCAGCTTCACGATCCCGGCCACCAGCCCGTAGACGCCGGCGGTCATCACCAGGGCGATCCCCACCAGCACGGTGACCCGGGTGAGGAACGCCGCGCCGGCCACCGTGCCGAGCGAGATCACGATGATTTCGGCGGACAGGATGAAGTCGGTGCGGATCGCGCCCTTGATCTTGTCGCGCTCCACCGCGCACAGGTCCAGCTGCGGGTCCGCGACGGCCTCCACCATCTCGCGATGATGCTCGGCGTCCTCCGCGCGGGTGTGCAGCAGCCGGTGCGCCACTTTCTCCATGCCTTCGAAACAGAGGTAGGCGCCGCCGACCGTCAGCAGCGGCGTCACCGCCCAGGGTGCGATGGCGCTGATGGCCAGCGCCGCCGGCACCAGGATGGCCTTGTTCACCAGCGAACCCTTGGCCACCGCCCACACCACCGGCAGTTCGCGCTCGGCCCGCACGCCGCTGACCTGCTGCGCGTTCAGCGCGAGGTCGTCGCCGAGCACGCCGGCGGTCTTCTTCGCCGCCACCTTGGCCAGGACGGAAACGTCGTCCAGCAGCGTGGTGATGTCGTCGAGCAGTGCAAGCAGGCTGGAGGCCATGGGGAGCGCGGGTTGGTTGGGGGCCGGCCATTATCATGGGCCGATGCAAGATGAGGGGGCGCAGCCGCCCGTGTACCAGGCGATGCTGTCACCTTCGGGCCGGCGCTTCGCCGCCCGCGCCGACCAGCCGCTGCTGCAGTCGGCCGCCCAAGCCGCCTTCGCGCTGGCCAGCTCGTGCCGCAACGGCACTTGCCGCGCGTGCCTGCGGCCGCTGCATGCGGGGCAGGTGAACTACCGCATCCCGTGGCCGGGCCTGCTGCCGGAAGAAAAGGCCAGCGGCGCCTGGGTGCTGCCTTGCGTGGCTTATCCCGAGAGCGACGTCATGCTGGGAGATTGACGTCCGCGCGGAATCACATGCAGCGCCCTGGTCTCAGTAATTCCCCGTGCGGTAGGGGCTGCGCGGCACGTACTTGTGCTCGCCGTCGGGGATGGGCTCGGCCTTCGGGTCCGGGCGATGCTGGACCGCGTTGCTGCCCTCGTCCTCCTGCGCCGGCGGGCGGCGAGGACGGCCGGGTTCGCCCTGCTGCTTCGGCTTGCTGGAACGTCGGTAGAGATTCATGCAGCCCACATTAGTCAGGGCCTGCTGCCGCATGTGTAGGACGAGCACCATGGCCTTGTCCTCTGCGTGCCGACTGCCCGGAACGCGGGTACCAACAATGGCATAGTCCCGCGCATGCGAGGCATGTTTCTTTTACTGGTGATGTACGCGGCGGCCTCGGCCGGCGCCGCACCGCCACTCCCTTTCGAGGACACGATGGCCCAGCGCACCGTGGCCTGCACCAGCTGCCATGGCCGCGAGGGCCGCGCCGGGCCCGATGGCTACTACCCGCGGCTGGCGGGCAAGCCGCAGGGCTACCTGTACAACCAGCTGCTGAACTTCCGCGAGGGCCGGCGGCACTACGGCCTGATGACGGGACTGCTCGATACGCTGTCCGATCCCTACCTGTACGAGATCGCCCATCACTTCGCCGAACTGGACGCGCCCTATCCACCGCCGCAGCCGGCCAACGCGCCACCCGAGCAGCTGCAGCGGGGGCGCATGCTGGCGACACAGGGCAACGCGGCGCAGCAACTGCCCGCCTGCGTGAGCTGCCACGGCAAGGCGCTGACGGGCGTGCAGCCGAACGTGCCGGGGCTGCTGGGCCTGTCGCGTGACTACCTGAATGCGCAGCTTGGCGCCTGGCGCACCGGGCAGCGCCGCGCCCATGCGCCGGACTGCATGGCGCAGATCGCGCGCCGGCTGACGCCCGAGGACCTGACGGCGGTGACGGCCTTCCTGGCCGCCGAAGCGCTGCCCCGCAACCCGAAACCGATGGCGGCGGTCCCTTCCCCGGTGCGGCAAAAGGCGCGCAAGGGCACGCCGGTACCCGAACCGGCAGCGCCGCCACTGGAATGCGGATCGGCGCCGCCGCCGGTGGGGACACGGCCATGATCAAGCGTGTGCTCTGGAGCCTGCTGGTGCTGCTGGCCCTGGCCGGCCTGCTGGTCTGGATGCTGAACTTCTGGGGCGGGCCGCGCATCCACGACCTGCCGCCCACCACGCCGCCCGGCGCCGACCAGGTTGCGCGCGGCGCCTACCTGGCGCGCGCCGGCAACTGCATGCTGTGCCACACCGAGCGCGGCGGCGCGTCCTATGCCGGCGGGCGGCCGATCGCCACGCCCTTCGGCACGGTGTTTTCAAGCAACCTCACGCCCGACGCCGCCACCGGCCTGGGCGGCTGGTCGGCCGCACACTTCCGGCGCGCGCTGCACGAGGGCCGCTCGCGCGACGGCCACCTGCTGTATCCCGCCTTCCCCTACAACCACACCACGTACGTGACCGGCGCCGATGCCGACGCGCTGTTCGACTACCTGCGCAGCCTGCCCGCGGTCAGCAAGCCGAACCTGCCGCACCGCCTGCGCTGGCCGTACCACACGCAGGCCGCACTGGCGGTCTGGCGCGCGCTCTACTTCCGTCCCGAGAAGTTCGAGGAAGACCCGGCCCACACCCCGGAATGGAACCGCGGCGCCTACCTGGTGAAGGGGCTGGGCCACTGCGGCGCCTGCCATACGGCGCGCAATGCGCTGGGCGGCACCAACGAACTGACCGACCTGTCAGGCGGCCTGATCCCGATGCAGAACTGGTACGCGCCCTCGCTGTCGTCGTCCAACCAGGCTGGCGTGGCCGACTGGCCGCTGGCCGAGATCGAGCAGCTGCTGGCCACCGGCACGACGCCGCGGGCGACCGTGCAGGGCCCGATGGCCGAAGTGGTGTTGCACAGCCTGCAGTACCTGGAGCCGGGCGACATCCGGGCCGTGGCCGTGTTCCTGAAAAGCCTGCCGCCAACGCCTGGCGACACCGATCCGCGCGAAGTGCCGCAGGCGAGCGCGGCGCTGCTGGCGCGCGGCGGCAAGCTTTACGAGCAGCAGTGCGCGCAATGCCATGGCGACCGTGGGAAGGGCGTGCCTGGCGCGTACCCTGCCCTGGCCGGCAACCGCGCGATCACGCTGCCGGTGACGGCCAACCTGGTGCAGATGGTGTTGAACGGCGGCTTCGCCCCGGCCACGCGCGGCAACCCGCGGCCGTTCGGCATGCCGCCTTTCGCCACGCACCTGTCCGATGCGGAAGTGGCCGCAGTGCTGACCTACGTACGCGCCTCCTGGGGCAACCGCGCGGCGCCCGTGTCTGAGCTCGAGGTGACTCAGCAACGGAGCAGTACGCGACCATAATTGCGGCATGGCATTGCGACGCGTCCAACTTCCGCCCGAAGTGCCCGGCCAGCTGTGGCTGGGTTCCATGCCGGGCCGCTTCGAAGTCTGGTCGACGTTCGAGGCCCAGGCCGAGCGCAGCCAGCTGCGGCTGGTGGTATGCCTGACCCCGCGCGCGGAGATGGCCGAGCTCTCGCCGGACTACCACGCGGCGGTGGTGGCGGGCCGCGTGCCGTTCCGCTGGCAGCAGGTGGCCATGCGCAACTTCGGCGTGCCGGAAGATCCGGCCGCCTTCCGCCGCGACATTGCGGGCATCGCCGATGCGCTGCGCGCCGGCGACGCGGTCATGCTGCATTGCGCCGCCGGCGTGGGCCGCACGGGAACCGTGGCGGCTTGCGTGCTGAAGGCGCTCGGACTCGAGGCAAGCGAAGCCTTGCAGCGGGTGCGCAACGCCGGGTCGAATCCGCAGAATGCGGAGCAGTCGGGGTTGGTGGACTGGTTCTAAAGACCAACAACCGGACGTCCGGTTTGCTCTACTTCGCGAACGGATTCGCGAACACGAACATCATCGCCACGCCCACGCCGATCAGGAAGTTGGCGTCGATCAGGCCGGCCAGCAGGAACATCTTGGTCTGCAAGGGTTCCATCATTTCCGGCTGGCGCACCGCGCCGTCGATGAAGCGGCCGCCCATGGCGCCGATGCCCAGGCAAGCGCCGATGGCGCCGAGACCGATGATGAGACCGCATGCAAGCGCGATCAGGCCCGTGTCTGTCATGAAGAACCTCCGTTGGTTGAACCCATGCCGGCATCGTGCCGGACGGCCGTCATGCGGACAATGACGTCGGAGGTAATGGGGCGATGCGCTGCGCGGCTACAGCCGCAAGCTCGGAGGGCGTCACCAGCCGCGGCGCGATTTCGGCCAGCGGCAGCAGCACGAAAGCGCGCTCGCGCATGCGCGGGTGCGGCACGGTGAGCGCGGGGCTTTCGATGCGCGCAGCGCCGTACAGCAGCAGGTCGAGGTCCAGCGTGCGCGGCGCATTGCGGTAGGGGCGCTCGCGGCCGGCGCCCTGCTCCAGCGCCTGCAGCTGCGCCAGCAGTCCGGGCGCGTCCAGGCCGGTCGAAAGTTCGGCGACGGCGTTGATGAAGTCCGGGCCGCCGGCATCGACCGGGGCCGACCGGTAGAAGGAAGAATGGCGCACCAGCGTCGTCCGCGGCAGCCCGCCCAGGGCAGCCAGGGCCTGCTGCAGCGCGCGCACGGGCTCACCCAGGTTCGCGCCGAGTCCCACGTACGCGGTGACCGGCTCGCGCATGGCGCGCGTCCTTCAGGAAGAAGCGGCGCCGCGGTCGGCGCCCTGGCCTTCGCTGCCGCCCTGCCCGGCGGGCTTGCGGCGGCGCCGGCGGCGCTTGCGCGGGGCATCGCCGCTGTTGGAACTGCCCTCACCTTCGCCTTCGTCGACGTCGGCTG
>JAQGMU010000574.1 GCA_028292195.1 Ramlibacter sp.
AAGCAGATGCACTCGGTCAAGGCGATCGAGCTGCACTTCTGGGTCGCCACCCTCGGCATCGTGCTGTACATCGCCGCCATGTGGATCGCCGGCGTGATGCAGGGGCTGATGTGGCGCGCGGTCAACGCCGACGGCACCCTGACCTACACCTTCGTCGAGGGCGTCAAGGCGACCTTCCCCTTCTACGTCGTGCGCGTGATCGGCGGCCTCATGTACTTCGCCGGCATGCTGGTGATGGCGTGGAACACCTGGATGACGGTGACCGGCGGCCGTGCGGTGGCCGCCCCGGTGCCGGTTGCCGCGCTTCAGGCCGCATGAATTTCCCGAAAGCCTGAACCATGAGCGACAACGCCACCCCGGTCGCGACCTTCTCCCACGAGAAGATCGAGACCAGCAACTTCCTGATGATCGTGCTGATCCTGCTGGTGGTCGCCATCGGCGGCCTGGTGGAGATCGTGCCCCTGTTCTTCCAGAAGTCGACCACCGAGCCGGTGCTGGGCCTGAAGCCCTACACCGCGCTGCAGGTGGCCGGCCGCGACATCTACCTGCGCGAGGGCTGCTACAACTGCCATTCGCAGATGATCCGGCCCTTGCGCGCGGAGACGCTGCGCTACGGCCACTATTCCGTGGCGGGCGAGTTCGTCTACGACCACCCCTTCCAGTGGGGCAGCAAGCGCACCGGCCCCGACCTGCACCGCGTGGGCGGCAAGTACAGCGACGAGTGGCACCGGATCCACCTGAACAACCCGCGCGACCTGGTGCCGGAATCGAACATGCCCGCCTACGCGTGGCTGGAGAAGAATCCCGCCGGCGCGGCGACGATCGCCGCCCACATGAAGGCGCTGCGCATCGTCGGCGTGCCCTACACCGACGCCGAGATCGCGAAGGCTCCCGAGGACCTGAAGGGCAAGACGGAGCAGGACGCGCTGGTCGCGTACCTGCAGTCGCTGGGCAGGACGTTGAAGTAAACACCGATCGGACACGAGCATGGACGTCAACACACTGCGCATCGTGGCGACCCTCGCCTCGTTCGCCACCTTCATCGCCATCTGGGGCTGGGCCTGGTCGCGCTCCCGGCGCGGCAGCTTCGACGAAGCGGCGCAGCTCCCGTTCCAGCAGGACTGAAAGGCCGGACATGAGCGATTTCACCCACCATTTCTGGTCCCTCTACATCGCCGGCTTCACGACGGTGGGCATCGCGGCCTGCCTGCTGCTGCTCTGGATCACCGCGCGCAAGAAGGTGACGCAACGCAGCGACAACACCACGGGCCACGTCTGGGACGAAGACCTGACGGAGATGAACAACCCGCTGCCGCTGTGGTGGGTGGGGCTGTTCGTGGCAACGGTGGTGTTTGCCGCGCTGTACCTCGTCGCCTACCCCGGCCTCGGCGCTTACGAAGGCGAACTGGGGTGGACCACCCGGGGCGAGTACGAAGCCGAGGTCGCCCAGGCCCGCAAGGCAGTGGAGCCCCTGTATGCGCAGTTCGCCGCCCGCAAGCCCGAGGAACTGGCCGGCGACGCGAACGCGATGGCGATCGGCGAACGCCTGTTCATGAACAACTGCGCCCAGTGCCACGGCTCGGACGCGCGCGGCAGCAAGGGCTTCCCCAACCTGGCCGACGCCGACTGGCTGCACGGCGGCAGCCCCGACAAGATCGTCGAGACCATCACGAAGGGGCGCATCGGCCAGATGCCGCCCATGGCGGCCGCCGTGGGCAGCGCCGATGACGTGAAGAACGTGGCCCACTACGTGCTGGGCCTCTCCAACAGCCCCAACGACTCGCTGCGCGCCCAGCTCGGAAAGAGCAAGTTCAGCGCCTGCGCCGCCTGCCACGGCGCCGACGGCAAGGGCAACCAGGCGATCGGCGCGCCCAATCTCACCGACGACACCTGGCTGCACGGCTATGGCGAGCAGGCGATCGTCGCCATGATCAACAACGGCAAGGTCAACGAGATGCCCGCCCAGGAGGGCAAGCTGACCGACACGCAGATCCACGTTCTCGCCAGCTACGTCTGGGGCCTTTCCAACAAGCCGCCGGCGCCCAAGCCCTGAGCCAGCCGTGCGCATCATCCCCATCACGCCGGTCATCGAGGCACCCGCGGGCCAGGGCCTCTACGCCTCGGAAGACAAGGTCTACCCGCGGGCGGTGACCGGCGCCTTCGCCCGCTGGCGCTGGGCCTGCGTGGCCCTGACGCAGCTGGTCTTCTATGGCTTGCCGTGGCTGCAGTGGGGCAACCGCCCCGCCGTCCTGTTCGACCTGGCCGCGCGCCGCTTCTACGTGTTCGGCTACGTGCTGTACCCGCAGGATTTCATCTACCTGGCCGGCCTGCTGGTGGTGAGCGCGCTGTCGCTGTTCCTGTTCACGGCCGTCGCCGGCCGCCTGTGGTGCGGCTTCGCCTGCCCGCAGACCGTCTACACCGAGATCTTCCTGTGGATCGAACGCAAGGTGGAGGGCGAGCGGCAGGCGCGCATCCGGCTCGACGGCGCCGGCTTCTCGCTGGAGAAGCTGGTGAAGAAGTCGTTCAAGCACCTGCTGTGGGGCGGCGTGGCGCTGTGGACCGGCTTCACTTTCGTCGGCTACTTCACCCCCATTGCGGACCTCGGCCTGGAATTCCTGCAGACGCGCATGGGGTCCTGGGAAGTGTTCTGGGTCTTCTTCTACGGCTGCGCGACCTACGGCAACGCCGGCTTCATGCGCGAACAGGTCTGCAAGTACCTGTGCCCCTATGCGCGCTTCCAGAGCGCGATGTTCGATCGCGACACGCTGATCGTCAGCTACGACACCGGCCGCGGGGAGCCGCGCGGCTCGCGGCCGCGCAAGGCCGAAGCGGCCGCCCTGGGGCTGGGCTCCTGCGTCGACTGCACCCTGTGCGTGCAGGTCTGCCCGACCGGCATCGACATCCGCAAGGGCCTGCAGTACGAATGCATAGGCTGCGCCGCCTGCGTCGACGTCTGCGACACCGTCATGGACAAGATGGGCTATGCCCGCGGCCTCATCCGCTTCACCACCGAGAACGCGCTGGCGCGAGGCTGGAGCGGGACGCAGCTGTGGCGGCGCGTCCTGCGGCCGCGCGTGCTGGTCTACGCCGGCGTCCTGCTGCTGCTGTCGGTGGGGATGGCGTGGAGCCTGGCCGCGCGCATGCCGCTGAGGGTCGACGTGGTGCGCGATCGCGCCGCGCTCTCCCGCATCGTGGCCGGTGGCAGGCTGGAGAACGTGTACCGCCTGCAGGTGATGAACGCGACGGAGCAGCCGCAGCGCTACCGGATCCGCGCCGAAGGCCTGGACGGCCTGGCCGTGGCCGCCGGGGACGAGTTGCTGGTCGGTCCGGCGGAGTCCCGGTGGGTCGCGGTGCGCCTGCAGGTGCCCTACGGCTCGGCCGCGCCGGGCTCCCATCCCATCCAGTTCACCGTCGATGCCCGCAATGGCGCGGTCCAGGTCACTGAGCGGTCCGTGTTCCTGGTCCCGCGCTGAAAGGAGATTCCATGAAGCCCACGCAAACACCGGGCGAACCTTGGTGGCGCCACGGCTACCTGTGGCTGGTCATTTCCGGTCCCGCCGTGGTGGTCGTCGCCGGCTTGGCAACCGCGGTCATTGCCGTGCACGGCGCCGACCCGGTGGTGGCCAGCGACTACTACCGGCGCGGCATCGAGATCAATCAGCAGCTCGCCCGCGAGCGCGCGATGCTGCCCGCGCAGCAGGGTCGCAACCACGCCAGCACGCGCCCCGCGCCGCCCTGAGGAGCCGCCTGCGGTAAATTCGGTCATTCCGAGCGCAAGGAGCGCGAGTGCCCCAATTGATCCGCGAGAACGCCGCGGCCCGCCTGACCGGGCTGCTGGAGTCCGCGATGGACGCCATCCTGTCCGTGGACGAGAGCCAGAAGATCGTCCTGTACAACCGCGCCGCCGAGAAGATTTTCGGTTGGCCGGCCGCGGACGTTCTGGGCAAGCCCCTGGAGATGCTGTTGCCCGCGCGCTTCCGCGGTGGCCACGCGGCGCAGGTGCGCCACTTTGGCGACACTGGCGTCACGTCGCGCCGCATGGGCGACGGCACGGTCATCCACGGCGTGCGCGCCGACGGCCGGGAATTCCCCATGGACGCCTCCATTTCCCAGCTGGACACGCCCGAAGGCAAGCTCTACACCGTCATCCTGCGCGACGTGAGCGAACGGGTGCGGGCGCAGGAGGAGCTGGCGTCCTTCGCCGCCGAGGCCAACGGCGTGCGGGAACAGGAAAAGACCCGCATCGCGCGGGAACTGCACGACGAACTGGCGCAGTCCCTGACCGCGCTGAAGATGGACACGCTGTGGATCCGCGACCAGCTGCGCTCGGACCCCGATGCGGCGGCTGCCAAGCTGACGCAGATGCTGGAGATGATCGACAGCAGCGTCGCCGCCACTCGCCGCATCGCCGCCGACCTGCGGCCGCTGGTGCTGGACGACCTCGGCCTGGCGCCCGCCATCGAATGGCTGGTGCAGAACTTCACGCAACGCACCGGCGTGCCGTGCGCGCTGGACCTGGACGAGGAACTGGAATTGCAGGAGCCCTATGCGACGGCCGCATTCCGCATCGTGCAGGAGTCGCTGGCGAACATCGGCAAGCACGCGCGGGCCAGCCAGGTCAGGGTGCGCGTGGCATGCGAGGGCGGCGAAATGCTCCTGCACGTCGAGGACGACGGCGCCGGGTTCGAGCTGGCGCACCCGCGCAAGCCGCAGTCCGTGGGGCTGATCGGCCTGCGCGAGCGCGCCCATGTGCTGAAGGGAAGCGTGCACATCGTCACCGCGCCGGGGCGGGGCACCCGCATCGAGGCGCGCATCCCGGTGCTCGACGGAGGGCCGGCGGCATGATCCGGATCGTGATTGCGGATGACCATGCGATCGTGCGCGAAGGCCTCAAGCGCATCGTCTCCTCGGGGCAGGACCTGGAACTGGTTGGCGAGGCCGCGGACGGCACGGAGGTGATGCAGCGGGTGCGCGAGCTCGCCTTCGACGTGCTGGTGCTGGACTTGTCCATGCCGGGGCGCAGCGGGATGGAGCTGATCAAGCTGGTGAAGGCGGAGCAGCCGCGGCTGCGCATCCTCATCCTGTCGATGCACCAGGAGATGCAGTACGCGATCCGGGCCATCAAGTCCGGGGCCAGCGGCTACCTGACCAAGGACAGCGCGCCGGCCCAGCTGGAACAGGCCATCCGCAAGATCGCGGCCGGTGGCGCCTACATCAGCGCCGAAGTCGCGGAGCAACTGGCCCTGGGCGCCATGCCCGATGCCCGGGCGGCGCCGCACGAAGCCCTCTCGGACCGTGAATTCGATGTCCTGCGACAGCTGGCCGGCGGCGCGTCCATCACCGAGATCGCGGCGGCGCTGAAGCTCTCGGTCAAGACCGTCAGCACCCACAAGGCGAACGGCATGGCGAAGATGGGCCTGGCCAACGAGAGTGAACTGGTGCGCTACGCCCTCAAGCACGGGCTGATCGAAGACTCCTAGGAATCCTCCTAAGCCGGCTAGGAGCGCGCCGGGCCTCGTTCCAGACTCGTCCGAGGCCTGCATTCAGCGCGCGCCGATGTCGCCGCGAACCGTTCCCCGCCACAGTGCAGGCATGACCAGCACTCCCGGAGGGAAGTCGCCATGACCCACGCAGCGATCCAGATCATCCTGAAGGAGCACGCGGCGCTGTCGGCCGTATTGCGGTCCCTGCTGATGCTGCTGGCGCAAGGGCCGGGCGATGCGCCCGAACGCTTCTTCGACGTCATGCGGGCGATGCTCTTCTACATCGACGAGTTTCCCGAGCGGCGCCACCACCCCAAAGAGTCCGACCTGCTGTTTCCGAAACTGCTGCGCTACCGGCCGGACCTGCTGACGGTGGTCTGCCGGCTGGAGAACGAGCACCTGGCCGGCGAGGGGCGGGTGCGCGCGTTGCAGCACCTGCTGCTGGCCTGGGAGCTGCTGGGCGAAGCGCGCCGCGCTGCGTTTGCCAGCGCCGCAGCGGAGTATGTCGCGTTCTACCGGGACCACATGCGCACCGAGGAGTCGCAGCTGCTGCCGGCAGCCGAGGCGGCGCTCTCCGCGCAGGACTGGCGCGAGCTCGATGCGGCGTTCGCCGCGGATCCCGACCCGCTGGCCGCCGGTGCGCCCGATTCCTGCTACGAGCGCCTGTTCGCCCGCATCGTCCTCAACGCCCCGGCGCCGATCGGCGTCGGCCCCGCCTTCGCATGAGGACTGTGCTTGACACACGTCAAGCAGCGGGAAGACCCGCTCCCGCAGGATGGCGTCTCATCACCCGAGACAGCGATCATGTTCGAACCCATCCTGTCGCAAGAGGGCGGCAACCGCGACGTCCCCGAGGCTTTGCTGCGGCGTTTCGACCTGCAGGGCCCGCGCTACACCTCGTATCCGACCGCTGACCGCTTCGTCGATGCCTTCACCGGCGCGGACCAGGCCCAGGCGCTGGTCCAGCGCGGCGCCCGGCCGGGACGGGTGCCGCAGCCGCTGTCGCTGTACGTGCACATCCCTTTTTGCGAGTCCCTGTGCTACTACTGCGCCTGCAACAAGATCGTCACCCGGCAGCATGGCCGCGGCGCCATCTACCTGGACTACCTGGAGCGCGAGATCGGCCTGTACGCCGCCCTGCTGGGACGGGGCACGCCGGTATCGCAGCTGCACCTGGGAGGCGGAACGCCCACCTTCCTGACGGACGCCGAGCTCGGGCGGCTGATGGCCATGTTGAAGCGCTGCTTCGAGCTGGTCCCCGGGGGTGAGTACTCGATCGAGATCGACCCGCGCACGGTCGACGGCGAGCGCCTGGCGGCAATCGCCGCGCTGGGATTCTCCCGCATCAGCTTCGGGGTGCAGGACTTCGATCCGGCCGTCCAGCGGGCGGTGCACCGGGTGCAGCCCGCCGAACAGGTGTTCGCGCTCGTGGAGCAGGCCCGTGCCATCGGCTTCGACTCCATCAACGTCGACCTGATCTACGGCTTGCCGCGCCAGACCGCGGAGTCCTTTGCCCGCACGGTGGCGCAGGTCGCGCAGCTGCGGCCGGACCGGATTGCCGCCTATGCCTATGCGCACCTGCCGGACCGGTTCAAGCCGCAGCGACGGCTCTTGACCGCGGACTTGCCCGACGCCGCGGCCAAGGTCGCGATGCTGTCGCGGGCGCTCGCGGGCTTCCTCTCGTCCGGCTACACCTACATCGGCATGGACCACTTCGCGTTGCCGCACGACGCCCTGGCCGTGGCCAGGCGGCAGGGCCGCCTGCACCGCAATTTCCAGGGCTACAGCACGCAGCCCGATTGCGACCTGATCGGGCTGGGCGTGTCGGCGATCGGACGCGTCGGGTCGACCTACAGCCAGAACGCCAGGCGCATGGAGGAGTACTGCGACCACCTCGACCAGGGACGCCTGCCCGTGGCGCGCGGCCTGGCCCTGACGCGCGACGACCTGGTGCGGCGCGCGGTGATCATGGCGCTGATGTGCCAGGGAGAGGTGTTGTTCGAGACCGTGGCCGTCGCCTGGCTGGTCGACTTCCGCAGCTATTTCGCGGCGGAACTCCGGCAACTGGCGCCGCTGGAGGAGCAGGGGCTGGTGAGCGTCGGCAGCGAAGGCATCCGTGTCACCGCCCAGGGCTGGTTCTTCGTGCGTGTCGTGGCCATGGTCTTCGATCGCTACCTCCAGGCGGACCGCAATCGCGCGCGGTTCTCGCGGGTGCTCTGAACGGGTCGCGGGATGTCGACGACGCTCTGGGCCACCTCGCTGCTGATGGGACTGGCAGGCGCACCCCATTGCGCGGCCATGTGCGGCGCGGCATGCGCGGGCCTCACGAACCGGGCCGGCGTGCCGGGCGCGCGCGCACGCCGGTCGTTCCAGTTCGGGCGCCTGGCCGGCTATTGCCTGGCGGGAGCGGTGGTGGCGGGCGCGGGCGAGAGCTTTGCCTGGCTGGCGGGCCACGCGGCGGTGTTGCGACCGCTGTGGCTGCTCTTTCACCTGTCGGTGCTGGCCTGGGCGCTCATGCTGCTGACGCTGGCCAGGCAGCCCGCGTGGGTCGGCTTGGCGGGCCGGGCCGCGTGGCGGCGCGTCCAGCCGCTGGCCGCGCGCGCCGGTGGCGTGTTTGCCGCGGGCATGTTCTGGATCTTCATGCCTTGCGGCCTGCTTTGGTCCGCACTGCTGGTGGCATCGCTCAGCGGCGGTCCGCTGGAAGGCGCCGTTTCGATGGCGCTGTTCGCGGTGCCCAGCGCCGGCGGCCTGCTGGCCGCGCCTGTGCTGCTGGCGAAGTCCAGGCAGCTTGCCGGCCGCTTCGGCCAGGACTGGGGGACGCGGGCTGCGGGCCTGCTGCTGGGCACGGCGGCGGGGTGGGCGCTCTGGATGGACCTGGCGGACCGGATCGCCGCGCTCTGCCAGTGAGGCTGGACTCGGACGATTCCTAGGCGGCCTAGGCTGGGCCTCCTGCCGCTTTCGGAGTTCTCCGAGCCTGCGATTCAGCAGCCGCCGATGTCGCAGTCCTGCCCGGATGGCGATAGTTGCGGCATGCCTTGCGCCACTGCCGCCCCCCGGGTGTTCCTCGCCGACGATTCGCCGGCCATCCGCGAACGCCTGAACCTGCTGCTGGTGGCGGCGCGGATGGACGTCGTCGGCGAAGCGGCCACGCCGCGGGAGTGCATAGACGGCATCCTGGCCTCGCATCCGGACGTGGTGGTGCTCGACGTGCAGCTCGAAGGCGGCAGCGGCCTGGAAGTGCTGAGGGCGGTGCGCGGCGCCGACCCGGGCATCGCCTTCGTCGTCTTCAGCAACAACGCCGGCGCGGCCTATCGCAAGCGCTACCTGGCGGAGGGCGCCGTCTTCTTCCTGGACAAGAGCGCCGATTTCCAGGACCTCGCGCCAGCCATCGCCACGGCCAGCCGGCCGCCTGTCCACTAGACCAAGAAGAGGGAACCACCCATGTACACCGCGGCCCAAGCCAGTTCCGTCACACCCGTCCATTTCATGCCGCGAAACGGCTTCGCCGAAGTCCCGGCGGCCGGCGCGCCCTTGCAGGCGTTTTGCTCCAGCTGCCACCTGAAGGACCTCTGCCTGCCCTGCGGGCTTGCCGGCATCGACGTAGAGCGGCTCGACGGCCTGAAGTTCGCCCGCCGCCGGATCAAGGAAGGCCAGGCGCTGTACCACGAGGGCAACAGCTTCGGTTTCCTCTACGCCGTGCGCAGCGGCACGTTCAAGTCCACCGTGACGTCGCGCGACGGCCGCGAGCAGGTCACCGGCTTCAACATGGCCGGCGAGCTGATGGGCCTGGATGGCCTCGCCCACGGAACCCACGCGAGCGGAGCCACCGCCCTGGAGGATGCGGAGATCTGCGCCATTCCCTATGCGCAGCTGACGGAACTGGCCGCGGGCGGGGCCGCCCTGCAGCAGGTGGTGTCGCGGCTCATGAGCCGCGAAATCGTGCGCGAGCACAGCCTGATGCTGCTGCTGGGAAGCATGAATGCCGAGGAGCGGCTGGCCGCCTTCCTGCTGAACCTGTCGCAGCGCATGAAGGCCCGCGGCTATTCCGCCAGCGAGTTCCACCTGCGCATGTCGCGCGCCGAGATCGGCAGCTACCTGGGCATGAAGCTGGAAACCGTGAGCCGCGCGTTCTCGAACTTCCAGCAGCAGGGCCTGCTGCAGGTCGACAAGAAGCACGTGCGCATCGTCGACCATGCCGGCCTGACCCGCGCCTTCGAGATGCGCGTGCAGTGAGCACTCCGCCGCGGCACGACGCCGGGGGCGGACAACCAAGGAGATTTCCATGAAAACCAACATCGGCACGCTCGACAAGCTCTTGCGCATCTTCGCGGGCTTCGTCCTGGTGTACCTCGCCGGCACCGGCATCATCGGCCCGTGGGGCTACATCGGCGTGGTGCCGCTGTTTACGGCGATGCTCGGGTATTGCCCGCTGTACCAGGTGCTGGGCCTCAGCAGCTGCCCCCGCGCCGCGCCAGGGCGGACTTGACCGGAAACGGCCGTGTGGGATGCGATCGTGCTCGGCTCGGGGATAGGCCGCGCGACGGCGTCGGTTACGCTTGAGGGTTGAGCCGCGGGACGAATATCCGTCCCGGCCCACCACCCAACGGAGACATCCCATGCGTTCCAGACACCTCGCCGCGTTCATCGCCGGCATCGCCATGCTTTGCGCTTCCGGCCTGGCCCTGGCCCAGGAGCTGGTCGTCGGCTC
>JAQGMU010000600.1 GCA_028292195.1 Ramlibacter sp.
GCCCTGGGGCACGGCGGCCAACTGGGCGCAGCAAAGCCTGCTGATCCACTTCTTCAAGGAGAACTGGGGCGGCGAGAAGTTCTTCCAGATCCTCGACAAGATGTCGGAGACGCCCTCGCGCTTCACCAGCGTGCTGGAGCTGTTCTATGTCTGCCTCGCGGTCGGTTTCATGGGCCGCTTCCACCTGTCCGGCGCCGCCGGCCGGCAGGCGGTGAGCGACCTGCGCGAGCGGCTCTACGTGCTGATCAAGCGCACCCAGGGCGAGGCCGACCGCACGCTGTCCGGCCACTGGAAGGGCGTGGAGGTCGAACAGCGGCGCTTCAAGGGCTTTGCCGTGTTCGGCGTGGTGGCGGCGCTATGCGCGCTGGCCAGCCTGGGCGTGTTCGCCTTCTACAGCTACGCGCTGGCCGGCCAGGTCGACGAGCTCGCGCTGTCGCAGCTGGCGCTGAAGAAGGGCGAGCTGACCAAGGTGGCGATGGCCCCGGCGGCCAAGCCCCGCCTCGCGCAACTGCTGGCGCCGGAGATCCAGGCCAACCAGGTCTCCGTGAAGGACCTGAAGCTCGAATCCATCGTGACGCTGCTGGGCGAAGGCGTGTTCGAGTCCGGCAGCGCGGTGCCGACGTCACGCTCGGTGCAATTGCTGCGCTCCATCGCCGCGGCGATGGACCAGGTCGAGGGCCAGGTGGTCGTCACCGGCCACACCGACAACGTGCCGACCCGCACCCTGCGCTATGCCTCCAACTTCGCCCTGTCCAAGGACCGCGCCGCCAACGTCAAGGCGCTGATGGACACGATGCTGAAGGACCCCGGCCGCAGCAGCGCCGAAGGCAAGGGCGACACCGAGCCGGTGGCCGCCAACGACACGGCCGAAGGCCGGGCCCAGAACCGCCGCGTGGAAGTCACGCTGCGGGTTCCGTCCACTTTGCAGTAAGGACACCCGCCGTGAGCTCCCTTCCCTGGAAACGCATCGCCATCGGCGCCGTCGTGGTGCTGGCGCTGTCACTGATGGTCTGGTTCGTCGGCCCGCTGCTCGCGGTGGGCCAGCCGCGCATCCTCGAATCGCCCACCCGCCGCTGGATGATCGTCATCCTGTTCCTGCTGCTGTGGATCGCGATCGAACTGACGCGGGTGCTGCTGGAACGCCGGCGCAACCGCAAGATGATCAACGAGCTGGCTTCCGGCGGCGAAGAGGAATCGCTGTCGCGGCTGGAGGCCGAACAGCTGGCCGAACGCTTCTCCACCGCGCTGGACGTGCTCAAGTCCCAGAAATTCGGCGGTAAGTCCAGCGGCAAGCTGCTGTACCAGCTGCCCTGGTACATGTTCATAGGCGCGCCAGGCTCGGGCAAGACCACCGCGCTGGTCAATTGCGGTCTGCGCTTCCCGCTGGCCGCACCGGGCTCGCAGGCCAGCGCCGTAGGCGGCATCGGCGGCACCCGCAACTGCGACTGGTGGTTCACCGACCGCGCGGTGCTGATCGACACCGCCGGCCGCTACACCACGCAGGACAGCAACGCCAGCGTCGACCGCAGCGCCTGGACCACCTTCCTGCAGCTGCTGAAGAAGTACCGTCCGCGCCAGCCGATCAGCGGGATCCTGGTGACCCTGAGCGTCAGCGACCTGATCGGCTTCTCCCCCGACGAGCGCCAGCGCTACGCGCAGGTGGTGCGGGCGCGGGTCGACGAGTTGCAGAAGGAGCTGGGCCTGCAGTTCCCGGTCTACGTGCTGGTCACCAAGTGCGACCTGGTCGCGGGCTTCAGCGAGTTCTTCAACACTTTCGACGCGGACCAGCGGGCCCAGGTCTGGGGCGTCTCGTTCGACCTCGACATCCGCACCCGCCAGTCGCCGAATCCGCGCGAGCAGTTCGACCGCGAGTTCCCGGCCCTGCTCGGCAAGCTGAACGACCTGCTGCTGGCGCGGCTGCAGGAAGAGCGCGACGCCGACCGGCGCAGCGTGATGTACCCGTTCCCGCAGCAGTTCGCCGCGCTCGGGCCGCTGGTGTCGGAGTTCCTGGCGGCCGCCTTCGCTGATTCGACCTTCAACGACAAGGCGCTGGTGCGCGGCGTCTACTTCACCAGCGGCACCCAGCAGGGCGCGCCGATCGACCGGCTGCTCGGCTCGCTCGCGCGCACGCTCGACATCCCCGCCACCGCGGCGGCCACGGCCAAGAGCGGCGGCGTCTTCGCCGGCGCCGCCAAGAGCTTCTTCCTCACCCGCCTGATGCAGGAGGTGATCTTCCCCGAGGCCGGCCTGGCCGGCTACAGCGAGCAGCGCGAAAAGCGGCTGCGGCTGGTGAACTGGGCGATGGTGTCGGTGGCCTTCCTGCTGGCCGGCGCGCTGGTCACGGCCTGGACCTTCAGCTACTTCGGCAACAAGCAGGGGCTGCTGGCCGCCGGCGACGCGGCGAAGAAGGCCAGGACCGCGTTCGCGCAGGTCGGGCCGCCGGCGCCGGCCGACCTGGCCGTGCTGGTGAGTGCCTTGAACAGCGTGCGGGCGGTGCCGCCCGCCGTGCACGACCCGGTGCGCGAACCGCCCATGCGCATGGGCTGGGGCCTGTACCAGGGCGAGAAGGTGGAAGACCAGATTTCCGAGCGCTACCGCACGGCCTTGCAGCAGGGCCTGCTGCCGCGCATCGCGCTGCACCTGGAAAGCATCATGTCCGCGCCCGGCGTCAAGCCGGAGGCGGTGTACGCCGCGCTCAAGGCCTACCTGATGATGTACGAAGGCAAGCGCATGGACCCGCCTTACTTCGTCGCCACCGTGGGCGAGCTGTGGAACAGCGCCGGCGTCGACCGCGAGCTGGCCGCGGCGGCGCGCGAGCACCTGATCGAGCTGGTGCAGACCAAGGACCTGCAGGTCGCCCGCTTCCATCCGATTGCCGACAACGTGGTGACGGCCGCGCGGGATCGCGTCGCCTCCGCGTCGATGGTCGACCGTGCCTACAGCCTGCTGCGACTTTCCGGCAGCCTGGCCGGCCCCGGCCTGCGCCTGAGCGAGGTGGTGGGGCCCGCCGGGGTCGGCGTGCTGCAGCGCGCCTCCGGCGTGTCGCTGGCCGAGCCGATCGACGCCGTCTTCACCCGCGAGGGCTACCTGCGCGCGGTGCGGCCGCGGCTCGGCGGCCTGGTGAGCGACCTGGCGAAGGAAGAAGCCTGGGTGATGGGTCCGCGCGCCTCCGGCGTCGGCACCGCCACCAACACCCGCGAGCTCGAAGCAGCGGTGCTGCAGCGCTTCCTGGCCGACTACCGCGCCACCTGGGAAGGCGTGCTGCGCGACATCCAGGTGCGCAAGATCGACGGCATCCGCTCCGCCATGAACGTGTCACAGGTGCTGGCGCAATCCGATTCGCCGCTCAAGCGGCTGGTGGTGGCGGTGGCCGAACAGACGCGGCTGACCGCGTCGGCGAACGACACCAAGGCGGTGGCCGTGTCGGCGGCGTCCGAGGAAGCCAAGCGCAAGCTGCGCGATGCCGCCACCAACGCCACCAGCGGCATCTTCGGCAGCGCGGGCAGCCAGGTGGCGGCCACCGTGCTGCCGCAGGGCGACCCGCTGCGGGTGCAGGAACTGGCGCTGGAAGAACAGTTCTCCGGCCTGCGCCGGCTGGCCGGCGACGGCAAGGGGCCGGGCGAGGTGGACCAGGCGATCGCGCTGATCAACGACATCTTCAACGAACTGGTTGCCATGCAGCAGCGGCTGGCCTCGGGCCAGGGCATCAAGGAGATGCCGCAGGCGCTGGCCCGCGCCAAGGCGCAGGCCGACCGCTTCGGGCCGCCGGTGGCCGGCGTCATCAAGGCGCTGGCCGATTACTCCGAGCAGGAGGCCTCGGGCGGCGTGCGCAAGGAAGTGAAGGCGGGCGTCGGCGGCGCCGCCTCGATGTGCGCGCGCGCCATTCCCGGCCGCTACCCCTTCGTGCGCAACTCGCCGCAGGACGCCGGGGTGCAGGACTTCGTCAACGTCTTCAAGGCCGGCGGCGACCTCGACGCCTTCTTCAACAGCAACCTGGCGCAGTTCGTCGACAAGTCGGGCGGCGTCTGGCGCCTGAAGGGCAGCGGCGAGGCGGCGCCGCCGGTGTCGGCCGGCACGCTGCGCCAGTTCCAGAATGCCGAGGCCATCCGCACGGCCTTCCTCAATGGCGGCGCCTCGCCCTCGCTGACGGTGGACGTAGCCGTGGTCTCGGGCGACGGCGAGGTGACCCTCGAATACGACGGCGCGGTGCACAAGCTGCGCGTCGGTTCCGGCAGCGCCCGGCTGGCCTGGCCGGCCAAGCCGAATGCGCGCATCTCCATCGGCGGCCAGCAGGTGGCCAGCGCCGACGGTCCATGGGCGCTGTTCCGGCTGGTGGACAAGGGGGCCGTCGACCCGGCCAGCACCGGCGACCGCGTGCGCGTGAGCTACAGCGCGCCCGGCGGCTCGCGCGCACAGCTCGAACTGCGCACCGGCAGCGCAGCCTACAACCCGTTCCGCCTGCGTGAGCTCGAGAGCTTCGGCTGCCCGCGCGAGTAGGGCCAAGAGACACCCGCCCCCATGCCCAACATCGGCCTGTTCGGAAAGATGCCCAGCGTCGGCGACTTCGTCAGCCGCGGCTTTTCGCCCACGCTGTGCGAGAACCTGGATCGCCTGCTGCAGACCGCGCTGCAGGCGACCACCAGCGAGGGCGCGGATGGCCGCGAAGTGCTGGCGCAGGCCAGCCCGGTGATGGTCTCGATCCGCCCCGGCGGCTTGTGCGCCACCGGCTTTGCCGGCCTCTGGTTCCCGTCGCGCGACCGCGTGGGCCGCGTCTTCCCCTTGTGCGTGGGGCTGGAGACCGCGGCCGACCAGGCCAAGATGCCGCTGTTCTGGCCTTCGCGCAGCGTCACCGAGGCCCTCTGCGGCGCGGTGGTGCAGGTGCTGCAGGCGGGTGGCGGGCCCGATGAGCTGTTGGCGGGGCTGCCGCCGTTGGTCGAATGGGAGGCGGCCGCCATGCGCGGCATTCCCTTCAGCGACGTCGGCGACGAGACGGTGCCCGTCGTCTCCTTCAGCGGCAGCCTGTTCGCGCTGCCGGGGCCGGAAGACCGCCTGTCGATCGCCGCTCGCGCTTTATGCAGCCGGCTGCCCTGGGTTGTGCAGGCACTTGGCACGGTGGTGGGGCCTGACGGCAACCCGGCCTGGTACTTTGGCAGCCGCAGCATGCTGACCTGGACCCCGTTCGCGGCGCTGTTCGACGGCCGCTGGCCGCACTGGGAGTGGAGCGTGGACGCACCCGATGGTGACGATGACACCGTGGTGCCTCACCCAGAAGAAGGAACGGCCTAGATGTTCGCGGCTAACACCATTGACAAGGAAATGTCCTCGTTACATAGTGAATTTCGGAGGTCGCAGCATTGCGTGCAGTCAGGCGCAGGCTGTCGAAACGGGTGCCAAGATGTTCTCTGAGAAGTTGATCCAGTCCGTTTCGGAAACCTCCCCCGCCGGGGAGGAGGGTGTCTACACGCCCGTTTTCCAGGAACTCAATGCGCTGGCCGAGTACGTCTCGGCGCGGCTCGAGCTCGCGGAGCTGGAGCGGGTCGCCAAGCTCGAACACCAGGGCGAGAACGCCGAGTCCGATGCGCGCATGGCGCAGGGCAACGTGGACGACGGCCGCCGCAAGGTGGAACGCGCCGAGGCGAACGTCAAGGAAATCACCGGCAAGGCGCCCTCGGCCGACGGCGCGCGCAACGAGCTGCGCAATCGCGCCGAACGCATGCTCTCGGAAACCGGCAAGGACCTGCGCGTGGTGCAGCACCTGGCGCTGGCCTGGCTGCTGGAACAGGGCATCAGCGGCCTGGGCGACGGCTTCCGCCTGATCGATGCGCTCATCGAGCAATACGGGGCGCAGCTGCACCCGAAGCCGGACGAGGACGACCCCCAGGACGTGTCGGCGCGCGAGATGGTCATCTCCGAAATGCTGCAGGGCGCCGCCTTCGTGCAGGCGCTGCGCGAATGCGTGCTGCTCGCGGCCGGCGGCGGCCGCCTGACCGGCCGCGACGTCGACGTGATCGACGGCAAGCTCGACGACGACAAGTCCGGCGGGGCCCGCTCGGTCGCGGAAATCTCCGCGATGGCGCAGGCCGCCGGCGGTGGCACCCCCGACGGGGCGAACGCCGTGCTGCGCGCGGCGCTGGACAACGTCGATGCCTGCCAGCAGGCCATCGCCGCCGTGGTGGCGCGTTTTGCCGCCGGTGCGTTGCACGGCGACCGCGTGCCCAAGCTGCTGCAGCGCACGCGCGCGCTGCTCGACGCCGCCTTGCAGTCCGAAGCAGGCGCGGAAGAGGGCGCCGCTGGCGACGCGGGCGCGGCCGGCATCGCCCCCATCCTCACCCAGTCGCGCGGCAACGGCGCCGCCATGGGCGGGCTGCACAGCCGCGACGACGCCCGCCGGATGATCCTGCAGATCGCCAAATTCCTCGAAGACACGGAGCCCAGCCACCCGGCGCCGTTCTTCCTGCGGCGCGCCGAGCGGCTGCTGGGCGCCAAGGACTTCTTCGCGATCATGCGCGACATGTCACCCGACGCCATCGCGGAGATGGAACGCATCACCGGCCACCGCGACAGCGGTTCAGATTCCTACTGACGTAAAGGACTTTCCCATGAGCACGAGCAGCCAGAAATTCATCGCCCGCAACCGGGCCCCGCGCGTCCAGATCGAATACGACGTAGAGACCTTCGGCGCGCAGAAGAAGGTGAACCTGCCCTTCGTGATGGGCGTCATGGCCGACCTCGCGGGCAAGAGCGAGACCGACGAGGCCAAGAAGGCCGTCGCCGATCGCAAGTTCCTCGAGATCGACGTCGACAACTTCGACGGCCGGATGGCGGCGCTCAAGCCCAAGCTCTCGTTCAAGGTCGACAACTCGCTGACCGGCGACGGCCAGATCCCGGTGGAGATCGAGTTCGAGAGCATGGAGGACTTCACGCCGGCCAAGGTGGCGGCCAAGGTCGACGCGCTCAAGAAGATGATGGAGGCGCGCAACCAGCTCTCGGCCCTGCTCACCTACATGGACGGCAAGTCGGGCGCCGAGGACCTGCTGGCCAAGGTGATGGCGAATCCGGACCTGCTCAAGAGCATCGCCGACCTGCCCAAGAACGACGCCGCGCCTTCCTGAAGCGCCGGCATTCCATCCTTTGCACTGAATAGCGGAGTACACACATGGCCACGCAGACCAACCAACAAAGCGCCCTGGCGGAAGTCCAGGTCGAGGAGCTGGGCGACCTTGCCAGCCTGTTGCGCAAGGAATTCAAGCCGCGCACCGACGGCGCCGAGCAGGCCGTCGAACAGGCGGTCAAGACGCTCGCCGAACAGGCGCTGGCGGACACCCGCCTGCTGAAGGGCGACGTCGTCCAGTCGATCGAGGCGCTGATCTCGGCCATCGACAAGAAGCTGGGCGCGCAGCTCGACAAGATCCTGCACCACCCCGACTTCCAGCAGCTCGAAGGCGCCTGGCGCGGCCTGCACTACCTGGTGAACAACACCGAGACCGACGAGTCCCTGAAGATCCGGGTGATGAACATCTCGAAGAAGGACCTGGGCAAGACCTTCAGCAAGTTCAAGGGCACGGCCTGGGACCAGTCGCCGCTGTTCAAGAACGTCTACGAGTCCGAGTTCGGCCAGCTGGGCGGCGTGCCTTACGGCGCGCTGGTCGGCGACTTCCAGTTCGACCACAGCCCGGCGGACCTGGAGATCCTGAAAGGCATGGCGCAGGTTGCGTCGGCGGCGCATGCGCCTTTCATCTCGTCGCCCAAGCCTTCGCTGTTCCAGATGGAGTCCTGGCAGGAACTGAGCAACCCGCGCGACCTGACCAAGATCTTCCAGACACCGGAATACTCCGCCTGGCGCAGCTATCGGCAGTCGGATGACGCGCGCTACGTCGGCCTGGCCATGCCGCGCTTCCTGGCCCGGCTGCCCTACGGCGAGAAGACCAATCCGAGCGAGGGCCTGGCCTACGAGGAGTCCGTCACCGGCGGCAACCACGAGCAGTACACCTGGGCCAATTCCTGCTACGCGATGGCCACCAACATCGCCCGCTCGTTCAAGCTGTACGGCTGGTGCACCTCGATCCGCGGCGTCGAATCCGGCGGCGCGGTGGCCAACCTGCCGACCCACACCTTCAGCACCGACGACGGCGGCGTCGACACCAAGTGCCCGACCGAAATCGCCATCAGCGACCGCCGCGAGGGCGAGCTCGCCAAGGCCGGCCTGATGCCGCTGGTGCACCGCAAGAACAGCGACTTCGCCGCCTTCATCGGCGCCCAGTCGGTGCACCAGCCCGCGGAATACGACGATCCGGCCGCCAGCGCCAACGCTGCCCTCGGCGCCTGCCTGCCCTACATCTTCGGCACCAGCCGCTTCGCGCACTACCTGAAGTGCATCGTGCGCGACAAGGTGGGCCGCAGCGACTGGAACACGGCCTCGGCCGTCCAGCGCAACCTGCAGAACTGGATCCTGAACTATGTCGATGGGGACCCCGAGGGTTCCAGCGAGGTCGTGAAAGCGACCCACCCGCTGGCGGCCGCCGAGGTCGTAGTGACGGAGAACAAGTCGAAGCCCGGGTATTACGGGGCTCAATTCTTCCTGAGGCCGCATTACCAGCTGGAAGGCCTCAGCGCTTCGTTGCGTCTCGTGTCGGAACTCCCGTCCCAGCGGGCTTCCTGAGACCGGTGTTTTTCCTTCTTTTCATTCTAGGAGCCTGACAAATGGCAGTCGACATCCACATCAAGATCGATACGATCCCCGGCAATTCCGAGATCAAGACCTTCGAGGGCCAGATCCAGCTCGAAAGCTTTGCCTGGAACATGCAGCAGACCACGTCGTTCGGCCATTCCACGGGCGGCGGCGCGGGCAAGGTCAACATGGGGGACCTGAACTTCGTCCACCATATCGACAAGGCCACGCCCAAGCTGATGATCGCCTGCTGCACCGGCGCCCACATCAAGGACGCCGTGCTCACCTGCCGCAAGGCCGGCGGCGAGAGCGCGGTCGACTTCCTGAAGATCACGCTGACCGACGTGATCGTGTCCTCGGTCTCGCCCTCGGGCTCCAACCATGGCGACACGCCGACCGAGGCGGTCAGCCTGGCCTTCTCCGAGTACAAGATCGAGTACCAGGAGCAGGACAACAAGGGTTCCAAGAAGGGCGGGCCGGTGATCGCCGGCTACAGCGTCCAGAAGAACAGCAAGACGGCCTGACGCCGCTTGGCTGGCGGTGCGGCGGCCGCCGCACTGCAACCCGCTGGGGACACTTCCATGCAGCCGCAGACCCTGGACCAGCTGTTCGAACAGGCGAAGGATCGCGCCAAGAGCGCGCCCGAGGACCTGGCGGCGCGCAGCGCGCTGTGGCAGATCTTCGCCGCCCGCGGCGAGATCGACCGCGCGCGCAAGCAGCTCGAGCTCATTCCCAAGATCGACGGCACCTGGCTGATCGAGGTGCAGGCCTGCCACGGGCTGCTCGACGCCGAGGCCAAGCGCGAGGCTGTCTTTGCCGGCCGCGAGCCGCCGGCCTGCCTGGGCGAGCCGCCCGCCTGGTTCGGTGCCTTGGCTGCGGCGCTCAAGTGCCTGGGCGAAGGGCAGGCGGAGGCCGCGCTGCCCCTGCTGGCCGAAGTCTGGAACGGCGGCGAGGCGGTCCCCGGCATGCTCAATGGGGTGCCGATCGAATGGGTGCGCGACGGCGACGCCCGCATCGGCCCCTGCCTCGAGGTGATCGTGCAGGGGCGCTACCTGTGGGTCCCCTGGGAACGGCTGATGAAGCTGGAGACCAAGCCGCCGACCGAGGTGCGCGACCGGCTCTGGCAGCCGGCCATGATCCAGCTGTCGGACGAGGGCTCCATCGAGGCTTTCCTGCCGGTGCGCTACCCGAACCCGCGCGACGACGCCGAGCGCATGGCGCGCCGTACCGACTGGATGCCGCTGGGCGGCGAGCTGTACCTGGGCTACGGCCAGAAGTGCCTGGTGACCGACGGCGACCCGGTCGGCTACCTGGATCTGCGCGAGTTGACGCTGCAGCGGCCAGGCCCGTCCGCGGGCCGGCTGCAATGAACGTATTCCTTCCCTGCCTGCTGGAACGCTGGTCCAGTGCCGGCGGCGTGCGTTCCGGCGCCCGCGGCGTGGCGAACACCTGGCAGGACGTGCGGCGCGACGTCATGCGCAACATCGAGTGGCTGCTCAATACCGAGGCGCCGGCCAGCCTGGCCGGCCGGCCCATTCCGCCGGCCGTGCGGCAATCGGTGCTGTGCTTCGGCATCGAGCCCTATTCCGGCCGCGCGCAGAGCAGCCTGAGCCCGAGCGAAGTGGCCTGGAGCATCCGCGAACGCATCATCGCCTTCGAGCCGCGCATCGACCGCCACACCGTCGAAGTGCTGGTGACCGACCGCGAAGGCCACCAGCGCTTCAACAAGATGCGCTTCACGGTGGTCGGCCAATTGCGCGCCGACCCGATGCCGATCGAATTCGTCGTGCAGGCCGAGATCGACACCGAAGACGGCTCCGCGCGCGTCAGCGCCTAGCAAAGCGCCGCATGGATCCACGCATCATCGACCTGTACAACGAGGAGTTGCTGCACCTGCGCAGCGAGGCGGCCGAATTCGCGCGCGAATACCCGGACCGCGCCGCCGCCCTGGCGCTGGACGACAAGCGGGTGGAAGACCCGTATGTCGAGCGGCTGCTGGAAGGCGTGGCCTACCTGGCGGCGCGCGTGCGGCTGAAGCTCGATGCGCAGTACCCGCTGTTCACGCAGCAGCTGCTGGACGTGCTGTTCCCCGGCTGGCTGGACCCGACGCCCTCGGCTTGCGTGCTGCGGCTGCAGCCCGACCCGACCAGCGGCGAGCTGGGCCAGGGCCCGATGGTCCCGCGCGGCTCCGTGGTGCGCGGCAGCATCCCGGGCAACTCGGACATCCGCTGCGACTTCCAGACCACCCGCGACCTGCAACTGCTGCCGCTGGAGCTGGTCTCGGCGCAGTACGTCGCCGCCCGGCCGGAGGAATCGATCGCGCAGCACCAGTCGCAGCGCGCCGTGTCGAGCCTGCGGCTGGAACTGCAGCTGGCCGGCGACGGCACCTTCGCCGACCTGCCGCTCGACCGGCTGCCGATGTACGTGACCGCCTCCGACGCCTACGGCAGCCAGCTGATGGAGTTGCTGGGCGGCCGCTGCATCGCCATCGGCATCTCGACCGAAGCCCAGGCCCGCACCGCGCAGACCTGGCTGCCCGGCGCGAACCTCGTGCACGTCGGCTTCGACGACAACGAGGCGATGCTGCCCATCCCGATCCGCGGCCACACCGGTTTCCGGGTGCTCAAGGAATACGCGGCGCTGCCCGACAAGTTCCGCTTCGTCGAATTGCGCGGCCTGCGCAAGGTGCTGGGCAAACTGCGCAGCAAGAAGCTGTACCTGCACTTCCATTTCTCCGGCGTCTTCAACCGGCTGGAAAGCGCCGTCAAGGCGCAGACCATCGCGCTGTTCTGCGTGCCGGCCGTCAACCTGCGGGAACGCCAGCTCGATCGGGTCGACGTGCAGGCGGGCCTGACCGAATTCCACCTGCGCGGCGACGCCATGCGGCCGCGCGACTACGAGGTGATCCGCCTGCTGAGCGTGCTGGGCGGCGGCGGCGGCAGCGAGCGCCGCTTCGCCCCGGTGTTCGAGGCCGTGTCCAGCGGCCGCACCGCCACCGGCAGCTACTACATGCTGCGGCGCGAGCGGCGGCGCCTGACGCAGTCGGAAATGGTGGGCCGCTCGGTCACCTATGCCGGCTCCGAGCTGTACATCTCGCTCAGCGAACCGGGCACCGCGCCGTACGGGCGCGACCTGCAGTACCTGTCGGTGCGCGCACTTTGCTCCAACCGCGACATGCCGCTGTACCTGAAGGCGCAGCGGGCCGACGCGCGCTACGACGCGGTCGACACGGTGCCGGTGAAGCAGATCGAGTGCCTGGCCGGTCCCTCGGTGCCGCTCACTTCCCCTGTCGATGGCTACGACCCCTGGGTGGCGCTGAGCCACCTGTACGTCAACTACCTGTCGCTGTTCGATGCCGGCGACGGCAAGGGCGCGGACGTGCTGCGCGCCATGCTGGGCCTGTACGCCAGCGTGCCGGGGCACTTCCTGCTGCGCCAGGCCGAGGGCCTGAATTCGGTCAGCGCGGAGCAGATCACGCGGCGGGTGCCGGGCGGTGGGCCGCTCGCCTTCGGCCGCGGCGTCGCCGTGCGCCTCTCCATGAACGACCGCGCTTTCGACGGCGGCTCGCCCTTCCTGCTGGCGGCCGTGCTCGAAAACTACCTGGCTGCCCACGTCGCCATCAATTCCTTCGTCGAGACCCAGCTGGAGCTGGCCGACCGGGCGGAGTCCTTCCAATGGCCATCGCGCTTCGGCCGCCGTCCGACGTTCTGAGCGATCAGACCACCGCCGCCGACGGGTCCAGCGACCCGGCGGTGCTCGACGCGTTGCAGGCCGTGCTGGCGCAGCGCAGCGCGCCGGTGGAGGGCCCGGCCGACGCCTGGAGCGTGGCGCAGGCGATAGGCACCCTCAACTCCGGCCTGCGCGAGCTGCACCTGTTCGCCGCCCTGCGCCTGTTGCAGGCGGCGCAGCCGCAGCGCAAGCGCCTGGGTTACTCGCACGTGGCCGAGGAAGACCCGGTGCGGATCGACCAGGAACTGCGGCTGGACTTCGCGCCGTCCGAGGTGAGTGCGGTGCAGGCGGCCCGCGGTGCGGCCACCACCAACCGGCCGACGGTCACGCAGGCGGCGGTGGGTTTGCTGGGCCCGAACGGCGCGTTGCCCTACACCTGGACCGAGTACGCCCACGAGCTCGCGCATTCGGCCTACCGCTCCGAACGCGATGGCAGCTTCGTCGCCCTGGTCAACGTCGTGCAGCGGCGCCAGCTGGCCTTCCTGTACCGGGCCTGGCACGACAGCCAGGCGATCGCCGGGGTCGACCGCCCCGACGACAGCCACCCGGTGGCCGACCGCCTGCGCGCGCTGTCGGGCCTGGCACTGGCCGACAGCGGGCGGCGCGACAGCGTGGCGCCCGACTTCAAGACCGCTTTCGCCGCGACGCTGTCACGCCGCGTGCGCAGCCCGCAGGCGCTGGGCGCCATGCTGTCGCACTACTTCGAGGCGCCGGTGCGGGTGGAGGAATTCGTGGCCCGCTGGCTGGACATCCCGAAGCCGCAGCGCACCATGCTGGGCACGCAGTTCAGTACGCTGGGAGTGGACGCCGTGGCCGGCGCCCGCGTGTGGGACTGCGCCACCTCCTTCCGCATCTTCATCGGCCCGCTGGACTTGCGGCGCTACCGCGGCTTCCTGCCGCACGGCGAGTCCTACGCGCAGCTGGCCGACCTGGTGGCGCTGCATGCGGGCGTCGAATTCGAATGGGAACTGGTGCCGGTGCTGCAGACCAGCGAGGTGCCTTACAGCTGGCTCGGCAACCAGGGCCTGCTGCTCGGGTGGTCGTCCTGGCTGGGCGTGCGCTACGACTCCCGCGACGCCGCCGATCTGCGCCTGCCCATGGCGCCCAACCTGCAGCCGCGCGCCGCCTTGCCGGCGCCGGCCCCGTTGGGCACACCCGCCTGACACATCCGAACCAGGACCCCCATGGCCCGCTCGCTCGATGTAGAAACCCCGCTCGGCCCGCAATTCTTCCTGCTGCTCGAGTTCACGGGGCATGAGCACCTCTCGCGCCTGAGCGAATTCACGCTGCGGCTGAAGTGCAAGCAGCCGGACATCGGCGCCGACAAGATGCTGGGGAAGAACCTCACGGCGCGGGTCGAGCTGTTCGGCAACAAGGCGCGCTACTTCAACGGCTACGTCACGCGCTGGAGCGGCGTGACCGAGCAGCGCGATTCGCTCGACGGCGTCAAGGAGACCAGGGCCTACGTCTACGAAGCGACGGTGCACCCCTGGTTCTGGTTCCTCACCCGCCAGTCGAACAGCCGGATCTTCCAGAACAAGACGGTGCCGCAGATCGTCGAGGAAGTGTTCAAGGCCTACGGCGGCCTGGCCAGCTTCAAGCTCAAGCTGACGGGCCGCTTCCCCGAGTGGGAGTACTGCTGCCAGTATCGCGAGACCGATTTCAATTTCGTGACCCGGCTGATGGAGCAGGAGGGAATCTACTGGTTCGTCGAGCACGAGAACGGCAAGCACTCCGTCACGCTCGTCAACAGCAGCAGCGCCCACGAGACCTACCCGGGCTACGACGAGGTGCGCTTCGACCGCGAGGACCGCGCGCGGCAGGAGGTGCTCTCCACCTGGCAGGGCCGCAACGAGATCCAGCCCCACCGCTACGTCGTCAACGACTACGACCCGCTCAAGCCCCGCACCAATCTGCTGGCCTCTGCCGACCGGGGGACGAGCTTTCCGGTGGGCAAGTTCGAATACTTCGACTATCCGGCCGAATACGACAAGCCCGGTGACGGCGAGTTCTACGCCAACATTCGCATCGACGAGCTGCACAGCCAGGTCCAGACCTTCAGCGGCTCGGGCAACGTGCGCGGTTTCCAGCCTGGTTGCGTCTTCACCCTGGCGCGGCACCCGGTCGACGCCTTCAACGGCAAGCAGCTGGTGGTGGGCGTCGTCTACGCCTCCACCGGCAACGCCGAGACCAGCGGCGCCAGCGCCGGCTTCGAGTTCTCCTGCAGCATCACCTCCATTCCGTTCATGCAGCAGTACCGGCCGCCGCGCGTGACGCCCAAGCCGGTGGTGCAGGGGCCGCAGACGGCGGTGGTCGTGGGGCCCTCGGGCGAGGAGATCTACACCGACGAGCATGGCCGCATCAAGGTGCAGTTCCGCTGGGACCGCTACGGCAAGGCCGACCAGAACAGCAGCTGCTGGATCCGCGTCTCCCAGGCCTGGGCCGGCAACGCCTACGGCGCGCTGTCGCTGCCGCGGCTTGGGCAGGAAGTGATCGTCGAATTCCTGGAGGGCGACCCGGACTGCCCGATCGTCACCGGCAGCGTGTACAACGGCGAAAACAAGCCGCCGTACAAGCTGCCCGGCGAGAAGACCCGCTGGGGCATCAAGAGCCGCAGCAGCAAGGGCGGCGGCGCCGCCAACTTCAACGAGCTGCGCTTCGAGGACAAGATGGGCAGCGAAGAGATCTACCTGCACGCCGAGAAGGACCACACGCTCTTCACCCGCAAGAAGCGCACGGAATACGTCGGCGACGAGAGCCACCTGAACGTCGTCAAGGACTTCGTCGAGAAGCTCGAAGCCGACGTGCACCGCGACGTCAAGGGCGACGAGATGGTGAAGCTGGGCGGCGGCTTCCACCTGAAGACCGCCATGGGCTGGGAAGGCAAGATCGGCAGCAAGTTCGCCGTCGACGCGGGGCAGGAGATCCACATCAAGGCCGGCATGACGCTGGTGCTGGAGGCCGGCGCGCAGCTGTCGCTCAAGGTCGGCGGCAACTTCATCGACATCAATCCCGCCGGCGTGTTCATCAAGGGCACGATGGTGATGGTCAACTCCGGCGGCTCGGCCGGCAGCGGCAGCGGCGCCTCACCCAAGGCGCCCAAGAACGCCGAGGCGGCCCACGACTCGGAGGGCGGCACCGACAAGCCCATCACGCAGAAGGCGGCGGCGCTGAAGGCGGCGCGGAGTTCCTCGACGCCGTTCTGCGAGATCTGCAACAGCTGACGGCACGGCACACCCATGGCAACCTTCGGCGAAATCTGGACCGGTTTGAAGCAGGCGGGCGGCGCCACGCCCTACCTGCTGCTGGATTGCGCGGGGCTGGATGCCGGCGCTTCGGCCCTGCCGCGCGACGCCTGCGCCGAACTGGAATGCCTGTTCACCGGCGACCTGGCGGAGGAACTGGCGGACGTGGCGCCCTACCTGGGCCGTGTGAAGGCCTTCGACGGGGACGCGCCCGGTGTCGCGGAGGACCTGCTGAAGCGCCAGGTGGGCATGCTGGTGGTGCTGCCGCCGGCCGCGAACGGCGAGGGCCCGACGTTCTCGCAGCTGCACCGGCACTTCCGCAAGTTCAACGTGGTGTACGACCCGGAAGGCAAACCGCTGTTCTTCCGCTACTACGACCCGCGGGTGATCGTCGAGGTGCTGTCGGTGCTGGAGCCGCAGCAGCTTGATGCCTTCTTCGGGCCGGTCGAAAGCCTGGTGCTGGTGGACGGCGACGCCCGCACCGTGCGCTGCTTCCGCCAGGGCGGCAAGCTGGCGGTGCAGGGCTGATTTTGCGCGGGCCGTGCTCGCGCGCATACGCGAAGGAGGCACTATGGACAGGATCACAGCAAGCGTGGGGCAGGGCGGCCGCAACGATCGCGCCGACGTCATCGTCGTGCAGAATCTGTTGCGGGCCCGGGGCGTGGACCCGGGACAGTCGGATGGGGCGTGCGGCGAGCGCACCATTGCCGCAATCCGAAAATTCCAGTCGCGCTTCATGGCCGTGCCGGACGGCCAGGTGGAGCCGGACAAGGCCACCTGGAAGCAGCTCGCGCAAGCCGGCGCCACGGTCGCTCCCAAGACGCCCGCGGCGTGGCTCGGCGACTCGGCGCAGTGGCCGCAAAGCAAGAAGCTGCAAAGCATGAACCCGCAGCTGGCCGTCAAGGTTCGCGGCGTGCTGGACGCCCTGGGCCGGCGCGGCTTCCAGCCGAAGGTGTTCTATGGCTGGCGCTCGGTCGACGTGCAGGCGCGCCTCTTTGCCGAGGGCAAGAGCAAGGTGCGCTTCAGCTTCCATAACGCGCAGAAGGTCGATGGCACGCCCTATGCCTACGCGGCCGACATCATCGACGCGCGCTACGCGTGGACGGCGCAGGCCGAAAGCTCGGGTTTCTGGAAGGCGCTGGGCGAGGAGTCGAAGCGGCAGGGCCTGGTGTGGGGCGGCGACTGGGCGAGCTTCCGCGACTGGGCCCACGTGCAGCTGGTCTCCAACGGGGAGCTGGCGCGGGTGAAGAAGGAAAGCGGCCTGTGAAGGCTGCGCCTGGCGCCGCCTTGCGTGGCTGGTGTCGCGCAGCCGCGGCGCTGGCCTGGGCGGCGCTGGCGGCCGCGG
>JAQGMU010000603.1 GCA_028292195.1 Ramlibacter sp.
TACGAATCCGGGACGCCCCATGTAGGGTGGGTTCGCGCAGCGACCCCACCATGCGCCAAGCGCTCAGATCAATCGCCCGTCGTCGCCAAGCGCCTGGTCCAGCCGCACCATCAGCTGCGCCAGCCGCACATCGTCTGCCAGCTGGCGGATGCCGGTGACCGTCTGGTCGTTGCTGGCGAAACTCGCTGCGTGCAGCACCGGCGCGGGCTTGTCGGCGAGGTCGAACGCGAGGTTCAGCGCCGCCAGCACCGCGATGCGGTCGCGCGCCTTCACCTTGCCGGCGTCGCGGATCTTGCACATCGCCGTGTCGACTTTTTCCACCGCTTCCAGCAGTCGCTGCTCGCCGCCGGCCGGGCAACCGAGCAGGTAGCTCTGGCCCATGATCTGCACTTCGAGCTGCTTCATGCGGGGGTGTTCAGGTCGGGCAGGCGTTCGAGCAGCGCGTCGACGCGCGAGCGGGCCGCGGACAGGCGCGACTTGAGCGAGTCGCGTTCCTGCGTGAGCAAGTCCACCTGCTCGGTGAGCAGGGCGTTCGTACGCTGCAGCTCCTCGTAGCGCACGAGCAAACGCTCGACGCGCTCGACGAAGGGGTCGATCTGGGAGCCACTGGCCATGGGCGGATTGTAGGGTTTTGCGTCGTAATCGGCTCTAGAATCAAACCGTTGGTGCTCGCGGTGTGGTTCGCATGCCGCAGTTCAACGGGAAGCAGGAGGCGCGCGCCGCACTGGCGCGCTGCCAACCTGCGCTGCCCCCGCAACGGTAAGCGGAGGGCGGCCCTGCCATCAGCGGTGCCGCCCACTTTCATCATCGCAAGCCACTGGGCGCCGCCTGAAACAGCGCGCCTGGGAAGGCGATGGAAGTTCTTCCGCCAGCCCGGATACCGGCCAACGAGGTGGCCGTGCGTTCGCGCGCGGCCTTGGCGCCCAGTGCGCCGGCGGGGAAGCCGGCGCGGGCAACTGACGGAACTTCATTCAATGACATCGAAAGTGCTTACCCCGCACGCGCGCGCCTGGCTCCTGGCCGCCGCGGCATCCCTTCCCGCATCCAACCTGTTCGCGCAGACCATCACGCTGCCGGATGTGCAGGTCACCGCGCCCCGCTTCGCCGACACCGAACGCACGCTGCCCTTCGGCGTGAGCGTGATCACCGCCGACGAGATCCGCGCCAGCGGCGCGGGCAACGTCAACGAGGCCATCATGCGGATGCTGGGCGTGCCCGGCCGCGTCGACTTCTACGGCGGCGGCGAGTACAGCCTGGACCTGCGCGGCTTCGGCGCCACCGCCGACAACAACCAGGTGGTGGTGGTCGACGGCGTGCGCGTGTCCGAGGCCGACCTGGGCGGCACGCGGCTGGCGGGCATCCCGATCGAATCGGTCGAACGCATCGAGGTGCTGCGCGGCAGCGGCGCGGTGCTGTATGGCGAGGGCGCCACCGGTGGCGTGATCGTCATCACCACCAAGGCCGGCACCGGCCGCCAGCAGCCGAATGGCGGCTCCGTCTACGGCGCGCTGGGCAGCTTCCAGTTGCGCGAGGCGCGCGCCAGCGCCCATGCCGGCAGCGGCGGCTTCGGCATCGATGCCAACGCGCAAACGCGCAAGACCGATGGCCACCGGGACAACTTCGCGTCCGACAGCGATGCGTTTTCCGCCACCGCGCAATGGGCCGGCGACTGGCTGCGCCTGGGCGTGCGGCTGGCGCAGGACGACCTGGACACGCGGCTGCCGGGCGCGCTGAGCGCGGCGCAGTACGCAAGCGACCCGCACCAGGCCAGCCATCCCGACGACTCGGCCAGCCTGCGCGGCCGCCGCGGCGCCGTGTTCGCCAGCGCGGAGCTGGGGGCCTGGCAGCTGGCCTTCGACGCCGCCCACCGCGAGAAGGAACTGCGCAGCCTGAATTCCGGCTTCGCCTACGACTACGACATCGCCGCCAACACCTATGCGCTGCGGGCCCGCCACGAAGGCACGCTGTACGGCGTGAAGAACGCGCTGGTGCTGGGCGCGGACTTCGACGACTGGCAACGCGACGTGCTGGGCGCCTTCGGCTCCGAGGCCAGCCAGCGCTCGCGCGGCTTCTACGCCAAGGACGACGTGACGCTGGCCGGCGGCACCCGCGTGTCGCTGGGCGCGCGCACCGCCCGCATCAGCAAGGACAACTCGAGCTCCGGCACCGGCTTCCAGGACACCCGGAACGCGTGGGAGCTGGGCGCGAGCCACCCCTTCACCAGCGCGTTCACCGCCTATGCGCGCGTCGGCACCAGTTTCCGGCTGGCCAACGTCGACGAGTTCAACTTCACCTCGCCGGGCGTCATCCTGCAGCCGCAGACCTCGCGGGATGCCGAGATCGGCGCCCGCTACGCCTGGGCCGGTGGCAAGCTGGACGCTCGCCTGTACCACAGCCGCCTGGAAAACGAAGTCGGCTTCGATCCGAACGCAGCGGGGGCGTTCGGCTTTCCCGGCGCCAACGTCAACTTCGACCCGACCCGGCGCCAGGGCCTGGAACTGGATGCCACGCATGCGCTGACCCGCGCGCTGGCCCTGCGGCTGAACGTGGCCCTGCGCGAAGCCACTTTCCGCTCCGGTCCCTATGCCGGCAACGACGTACCGCTGGTCCCGCGCCGTACCGCGGCGCTGCGGGCCGACTGGACCCCGCTGGCCGGCCACCGCTTGAGCGGCGGCGTGAACTGGGTATCGTCGCAGCATCCGGACTTCGCCAACGCCTGCACCATGCCGTCCTATGTCACCACCGACGCCCGCTATGCCTGGACGCTCCGGGCGGTGGAGCTGGCGCTGGGCGTGACCAACCTGTTTGACCGCAAGTACTTCACGCAGGCCTTCGGCTGCGCGAGCGGGCAGGTGACTTCGATCTATCCCGAAGCCGGGCGCGCCTTCAGCGCCTCGGCGCGGTTCCAGTTCTGAACGCCATGCCCGGCATCGCCATTCCGCGCGGACCGCAACGCATCGTCTGCCTGACCGAGGAGGCGACGGAATGGCTGTACCTGCTGGGCGAGGAGGCGCGCATCGTCGGCATCTCCGGCTACACCGTGCGGCCTCGCCGGGCGCGCGAGGAGAAGCCGAAGGTGAGCGCCTTCCTCTCGGCCAAGATAGACAAGATCCTGGACCTGAAGCCGGACTGCGTGTTCGGCTTCTCCGACCTGCAGGCCGACATCGCCGCGCAGCTGGTGCGCAAGGGCGTGCAGGTCACCATCTTCAACCAGCGCAGCGTGGAGGAAATCTTCGCCATGCTGTACCAGGTGGCGGCGATGGTCGGCCGTGCCGACGATGGCTTGCGGCACCTGGAGCGCATGCGGGACCGGCTGGCGGAAATCGAAGCCGCGGGCCGCGCCCTGCCGCGGCGGCCGCGGGTGTACTTCGAGGAATGGGACGAGCCGCACATCAGCGGCATCCGCTGGGTCTCGGAGCTGGTCGGCATCGCCGGCGGCGACGACGTGTTCCCCGAGCTGGCGGTGCAGGCGATGGGCAAGGACCGCATCATCGCCGAGGGCGCCGAGATCGTGCGGCGCAATCCGGACATCGTGGTCGGCTCGTGGTGCGGCAAGAAATTCCGGCCGGAGAAGGTTGCGGCGCGGCCGGGATGGGATGCGGTGAACGCGGTGCGGGACCAGCAGCTGTTCGAAATCAAGTCGGCGGACATCCTGCAGCCCGGGCCGGCGGCGTTGACGGATGGGGTGGAGCAGTTGCATCGGATGTTCGTCGAGTGGAGCAGGGCGCATGGGTAGGCCGCTTGCCCTCTCTTGCTCCCTCTCCCGCCTGCGGGAGAGGGTTGGGGTGAGGGTCGGCGCGAAGCGCCTCCTGCTGCTCCTTCTCACCCTGTTCCTTGCACAAGCCCACGCCACCATCGAGGTCCGCGACGACCGCGGCACCACCGTCACCTTCCCGCAGCCCCCGCAGCGCATCGTCTCCCTGCTCCCGTCTCTGACCGAATTCGTCTGCGTCCTGGACGCCTGCGCCCGCCTCGTCGGCGTCGACGATTACTCCAACTTCCCTGCCGCCGTCCGCGGCATTCCCCACGTCGGCGGCCTCGAAGACGCCCGCATCGAAGCCATCGTCGCCCTCAAGCCCGACCTGGTCCTCACGCCCACCTCCTCGCGCGCGCTGGAGCGCCTGCAGGGGCTCGGCCTGAAGGTGCTGGCGCTGGAGCCGCGCACCTTCGCCGACGTGCAGCGCGTGCTGGGCGTGCTCGGGCCGGTGCTCGGCGCCACCGACACCGGCGCCGTCTGGCGAAAGATCGAGCAGGACCTGGCCGCCGCGGCGCGCTCGCTGCCGCCGGCGCTGCGCGGCACCAAGGTCTATTTCGAAGTGGGCAGCGCGCCTTATGCGGCTGGCGAAAGCTCCTTCATCGGCGAACTGCTCACGCGCCTGGGCCTCGCCAACGTGGTGCCGGCCGCGCTCGGGCCGTTCCCGAAGTTGAACCCGGAATTCGTCGTGCGCGCGGATCCGCAGGTGATCTTCGTCGAGCAGGGCGACGCGGCGCAGCTGCCGCAGCGGCCCGGCTGGCGCGCCATCCGCGCCGTGCGCGAGCAGCGCATCTGCGGCTACGGGCCGGCGCAGGCCGACGTGCTGGCGCGGCCCGGCCCGCGCATGGCGGAGGCGGCGCGGCTGATGGTGCAGTGCCTGCAAGGCCGCTTTCCGGGGGCGGGCAAGTGAACGCGGCGCTGCGCTCGCCGGCGCCGTTGGGCGGCGCCTTGCTGGCCGCCAGCGCGGTGTTGTGCGCGCTGGGCATCGCGGTCGGCAGCCTGGGCTGGGAGCCGCTGCTGGGCGCCGGCAGCGCCAACCTGGCGATCGTCTGGGACATCCGGCTGCCGCGCACCCTGGGCGCCTGGCTCGCCGGTGCCTTGCTGGGGCTGGCCGGTGCGGTGGCGCAGGGCCTGTTCCGCAACCCGCTGGCCGACCCCTATCTCCTGGGCAGCGCCACCGGCGCCGCGTTCGGCGTCGCCGTGCTGCTGGTGGTGCTGGGCCTCACGCCCGCGGCCGGCTGGCTCGCCCACCTGGGCCTGACCGGCGCCGCCTTCCTGGGCGCGATGGCCGCGGTGGCGATCACGCTGGCGCTGGCGCGCGGCGTGCAGCAGACCATGCGGCTGCTGCTGGCCGGCGTGATCGTCGGCATGGTGTTCGGCGCCTTCGCCGCGCTGGTGATGTTCCTGGCGCCCGACGTGCTGCGCGCCATGCAGGCCTTCCTGCTCGGCACGACCGGCTTCCTCGGCTGGTCGAGCGTCGCGACGCTGGGCGGGGTGCTGGCGCTGGTGGCCATCGCGGCCATCGCCTGCAGTCCCGCGCTCGACGCGCTGGCCCTCGGCGAGACCACGGCGGCCAGCCTGGGCATCGCGCTGGTCCCGGTGCGCATCGCGCTGGTCGGCCTGATGGCGCTGGCGACCGGCGCCGCCGTGGCGCACGTCGGCCTGGTTGCCTTCATCGGCCTGGTGTCGCCGCACCTGGTGCGGGCGCTGGTCAAGCCCACGCACCGCTGGCTGCTGCCGCTGTCGGCGCTGGCCGGCGGCGTGCTGCTGCTGGCCGCCGACGTGCTGGCCCGCTGGCTGCTCGCGCCGCGCGAGTTGCCGGTCGGCGTGCTGACCTCGGTGCTGGGCGGCGGCTACCTTCTGTACCTGATGCATCGGAGGCCGCTGTGACCGTGGCACTGCAATGCAGGGATCTGCGGGTGTCGCTCGGCGGCCGCGAGGTGCTGCACGGCATAGACCTCGAGGTGCCGGCGGGTCGCTGGACCGCCGTGGCCGGCCCCAACGGCGCCGGCAAGACCACGCTGCTGAAGGCGCTGGCGCAACTGCTGCCCACCCAAGGGCGCGTGCAGCTGCTCGGGCGCGACGCCGCGGCCTGGTCCGCCCGCGAGCGCGCTCGGGCGCTGGCCTGGCTGGGGCAGGGCGACGGCGGGGCCGAGGACCTGCTGGCGCGCGACGTCGTCATGCTGGGCCGGCTGCCGCACCAGGACTGGCTGGGCGCCGCCAGCGCGGAAGACCAGGCCGCGGTGCGCGCGGCGATGGAGGAAACCCAGAGCTGGGAATGGCACGAGCGGCCGCTGGGCGAGCTCTCCGGTGGCGAGCGCCAGCGCGTGCTGCTGGCGCGTGCGCTCGCCGTGCGGGCGCCGCTGCTGTTGATGGACGAGCCCTTGTCGCACCTGGACCCGCCGCACCAGGCCGACTGGCTGGCCATCGTCCGCCGCCACGTCGCGCGCGGCGGCACGGCGGTGAGCGTGCTGCACGAAATCACCATGGCGCTGCAGGCCGACGACCTGGTGCTGCTGGCGCGGGGCCGCATCGTCCACCACGGCGCCTGCGACGATCCGGCAACGCATCGCGCGCTGGAAAGCGTGTTCGGCGAGCGCATCGCCGTGCATGCGGTGGCGGGGCGCTGGGTCGCGCTGCCGAACGAAAGGGTTGCAACGTGAGCGCGCGCTGCGTGATGGTGCTGGGCACGAGCAGCGGGGCCGGCAAGAGCTGGCTGGCGACCGCGCTGTGCCGCTGGTATGCGCGCCAGGGCCTGAAAGTCGCCCCGTTCAAGGCGCAGAACATGAGCAACAACGCCCGCGTGGTGGCCACGCCGGAGGGCGGCCTGGGCGAGATCGGCAGCGCCCAGTACTTCCAGGCGCTGGCGGCGCGGGCCGGGCCGGACGTGCGCATGAACCCGGTGCTGCTCAAGCCCGAGCGCGACGACCACAGCCAGGTGGTGCTGCTCGGGCAGGTGGATGCGGCGCTGGGCGCCATGCCGTGGCGCGGCCGCAGCGCCCACGTCTGGCCCACGGTCGCCGGCGCGCTCGACGCGCTGCGCTCTGAGAACGACGTGGTGGTGATCGAAGGCGCGGGCTCGCCGGCCGAGATCAACCTGAAGGACAGCGATTTCGTCAACATGCGGGTGGCGCGCCACGCCGATGCGCGCTGCCTGCTGGTGACCGACATCGACCGCGGCGGCGCCTTCGCCCACCTGTATGGCACCTGGTCGCTGCTGGCGCCCGAAGAGCGGGCGCTGCTGCATGGGTTCGTGCTGAACAAGTTCCGCGGCGACGCTTCGCTGCTCGCCCCAGGCCCGCGGCAGCTGCAGGAGTTGACCGGCGTGCCCACGCTCGCCGTGCTGCCGATGTGGCGCGGCCACGGCCTGCCGGACGAGGACGGCGTGTTCGACGAGCGCGGTTCCGCCGGCGGCGAGCTGCGCTTGACGGTGGCCGTGGTGGCCTATCCGCGCATCAGCAACCTCGACGAGTTCCAGCCGCTGAAGAACGTGCCCGGGCTGCGCCTGCGCTGGGCGCGCACGCCGGCTGAACTGGCGGGCGCCGACTGGATCGTGCTGCCGGGCTCCAAGCACACCGGCAGCGACCTGGCCTGGCTGCGCGCGCAGGGCCTCGACCGTGCCGTTGCCGCCCACGCGGAGCGCGGTGGGCGCGTGCTGGGCGTCTGCGGCGGCCTGCAGATGCTCGGCGAGGCGCTGATCGACCCGGATGCCATCGAGGGCAACGGTCCCGGCCTGGGCCTGCTGCCGCTGGTGACGCAGTTCGCCGCGCGGAAGACCGTGCGGCACAGCAGCGTGACCTTCGGCGCCATGACCGGCCCCTGGGCGGCGTTGAGCGGCGTGACGGCGCACGGCTACGAAATCCATCAAGGCCGGACCGCGCAGCATCCGGCCATGGCGCCGGGCCGCGCCGTGCTGCCGGACGACCTGGGCTGGCAGAACCCGGCCGGCAACGTGCTGGGCGTCTACCTGCACGGCCTGTTCGAGGAACCGGCGGTGCTGCAGGCGCTGTTCGGCGCGACGGCACCGACGCTGGAAACGGTGTTCGACGGGCTGGCGGATTGCGTCGAGCGCCATTTCGAGGCGGGCGTGCTGCCAGGGCTGATCGCCTGCTGACTCAGGGAAAACGCCAAAAGCCGCGATTGCGGTAACCGCACCTTGCGGTCTATGCTTCGCGCAGCCGCTGCAATCCGCTGGCGGCATGTCTTGGGGGCTCTGCGATGTACAAGAAGATCCTGGTCGCCTATGACGGCTCCGACGCCGGCCAGAAGGCTTTGCTGGACTGCAAGGAACTGGCCATGTGGAGCCAGTCGGAACTGCACCTCGTGGCCGTGATGCCCTCGGCCATGAGCTTCGTCGGCCTCGAGGGCGGCGTCTACGACGTCGAACTCGAAGAGCGCGAGAAGAAGAAATACCGCGGCGTGCTCGAAGACGGACTGCGGCGGCTGGAAGAGTCGGGCTGGGCAGCGCGCGGCGAGGTGGTGACCGGGGAAGCCATCGAGGAAATCACCAAGTACGCCCGCAAGATCGACACCGACCTGATCATCGTCGGCCACAAGCACCTGGACAGCTGGACGGCGCGCTGGTGGCGCGGCTCGATCTCCGGCGCGCTGATCGAGCACGCTCCCTGCAGCGTGCTGGTGGTCATCACCCACTGACCCGCGCTGGAATCATGCCGTTGCGTTCCGGCTCCCGCCGGCGGCCCGACCTTTCCGTCGCGCTGCTGCAATACCGGCGCCGCGCCGACCGATACGACCAGGAACTGCTGCCCTTCGAACCCTTCCGCGGCCAGGCGATCGAGCAGCTCGACCTGCATGCGGGCGACACCGTGCTCGACGTCGGCTGCGGCACGGGCCTGAGCTTCGCCCCGCTGGAGCTGCGCATCGGCCCGCACGGGCACATCGTCGGCGTCGACCCCAGCCCCGACATGCTGGTGCGCGCCGGCAGCCGCATCACCGAGCACCACTGGCACAACGTCGAACTGCTGCGCTCGGGCGCCGCCGACGCGCCGCTGGACGGCCAGGCCGACGCGGCCCTGTTCCACTTCACCCACGACGTGCTGCGCGACCCGGTCGCCGTCGGCCACGTGCTGGAGCACCTGAAGCCCGGCGCCCATGTGTCCGCCACCGGCCTGCAATGGGCGCCGCCGTGGATGGCGGCGACCAACGCCTTCGTCTACGCGGCGGCGCTCTATTCGGTGTCGTCGCTCGATGGCCTGGCCTGCCCCTGGGACAGGCTGGCGGCGCGGCTCGAGGACGTGCGGGTGCAGACGGCCTGGATGGGCGGGATCTACATCCTCAGCGGGCGGGTGGCGACGCATTGAGCCGCTGGTGCTTGCGCAGGGGGCGTAGGGTGTGCAAGCTTGCTTGCGCACCGGCGGCGCTGGTGCGCAGCAAGCTGCACACCCTGCGAGTCCTCCTCCTCGGCTTGTTGCTGGCCGCCTCCGCCGCCTTGGCGCAGACGCCCCCCCCGAAGCTGCTGGTCTTCATCATCATCGACGGCCTGCCGCAGCGGCAGGTCACCGGCTACCGCGACCAGTTCGCGCCGGATGGCTTCGCGCGTTTCCTGGACCGCGGCGCCGCGTTCAGCGAAGCCCACTTCGGCCACGCCGTCACCGTCACCGCTCCGGGCCACGCCACGCTGTTCACCGGCGCTTCGCCGGCGCGGCACGGCATCATCGGCAACGAATGGCGCGACCCGCAGACCGGCGCCGCGGTCTATTCCACCGGCGATGCCACGGCCACCTACATCGGCCAACGCACCCAAGCCCTGGACGGCACCAGCCCGCGCAACCTGAAGGTGGAGACCGTGGGTGACGTGCTGCGCCGCGCCGACCCGCGCTCCAGGGTGATCGCCATTGCCGGCAAGGACCGCGCCGCCATCCTGCCGGCCGGCCAGGCCGGCACGGCCTACATGTACATGGCCGGCAGCGGCCAGTTCGCCTCGACCAGCTGGTACATGCAGCAACACCCGGCCTGGGTCGACGCCTTCAACGCGGCGAAGCCGGCCGACCGCTACTTCCAGGCCGAGTGGAAGGCGCTGCTGCCCGAGGCGGCCTATGCCCGCTCGCTGCCGGACGGCCGGCTGGGACCGCGCGCGCAGTTGCCGATGCGCATGGGCAGGCCGGGCGATGCGAAGCCCAACGCCGCCTTCTATGGCAGCCTGCTGGGCTCGCCGTTCGCCGATGCGCTGGCGCTGGAGTTCGCGCGCGCCGCCATCGCCGGCGAGCAGCTCGGGCGCGACGATGCACCCGACCTGCTGGTGGTCAGCCTCTCGGGCCACGACTACGTCAACCACACGTGGAGCGCCGAGTCGCGGCTGTCGCACGACCACGTGCTGCAGCTCGATAGCCTGCTGCAGGACTTCTTTCGCGACCTCGATGCGGGTGTCGGCCGCGACAACTACGTCGCCGTGCTGTCGTCCGACCACGGCTTCATGCCGGCGCCGGAATGGACCCTGGCGCAAGGCCGCCCTGCCGGCCGCATCACCGGCGCCGCCATGGTGCAGCGGGTGAACCTCGCGCTGGAGCGCCGCTTCGGCGTGGCCAGGCTGGTGCTGGGCACCTCCGCCTCGGCACTGGTACTGGATCGCGCGCTGCTGGCCCAGCGAGGCCTCGACGCGGACACCGTGGCAGGCGCCGCGCGCGAGGCGCTGCTGGCCGAGCCCGGCATCGCGGCTGCCTATACCCGGCGCGAGCTGGAAGGCGGCAGCCGCGCCGGCGCGATGCACTTCGAGGCGGTGCGCCGCAGCTGGCACCGCGAGCGTTCCGGCGACGTGCAGTACGTCACCCGGCCGGACTGGATGTTCGGCACCGCCACCGCCACCCACGGCTCGCCGCACGACTACGACAACCACGTGCCGCTGCTGTTCTGGGGTCCGCGCTGGATCAGGCCGCAGGCCGTTGCGGCGGCGGTGGACATGGTCGACGTCGCCCCGACCCTGGCGCGGCTGCTGCAGGTGCCGGCGCCCGCCGCCAGCGAGGGGCGGGTGCTGCCGCTGGCGGCGCCGTGAGCCGCTGGAGGGCCGGCAATGGGCCAACTTCACACTCCGGATACATTGCGCACACGCGGCAGTCATGCGCCCCGGCGAAGCTGGACGCCCGGCCCGGAATGCAGCAGGAAAGCGCCTACAAAGACTTGCGCCGGCCACTGTCGATTGGCTGAGCCAGCGGCGCGCACGCTCAGCGCCTGCTGAACTTGCCCGCCTGATCGACGGAACAAGAAAGAAAACTGATGCCCGCACCGCCTCCCACTCCGGCCGAACCGCCCGAGTATTTCGAGCAGCCCACACCGCAGGCCGCGCCTCCGCGCAAGAAGTTGAGCCGCCGCGCGTCGGTCATCGGCACCGTGCTGGCGCTGGTGGTCGCGGCCGGCCTGGCCTGGCTGGCCTGGGACCTGACGCGGCCGGACACGGGCACTGCCGCCAAGGCCGGCACGGGCGCGGGTGGCGGCCGTGCCGGTGCGGGCGCCGGCGGGCCGGGCGGACCCGGC
>JAQGMU010000609.1 GCA_028292195.1 Ramlibacter sp.
GTCCCCGGCCGGAAGGCCGAGCAATTCCTGCGTGCGCGCGGCAAGGTAGGTGCTGCCGGTGCGAAGGTCCCAGTCGAACACGCCTTCGTTGGATCCCGCCAGGGCGAGCGCGTAGCGCTCCTCGGACGAGCGCATTTCCTCTTCGGCCTGCATCCGCTCGGTCACGTCGGTCGTGGCGGTGCTCGTGCGCACCAGCTTGCCCGTTGCATCCCGCTCGTAAAGGGTCGTCCAGTGCATCCGGCGCACCTCTCCGCGGCGGACCACGCGGGCGTCGAACTCCAGGCGCCTCGTGTTTCCTCGAAGGTGCCGGTCGAGCAAGCTCAGGACGCGGTCGCGATCGTCCGGATGGAACGGGAACAGATCGAGCATCTGCTGTCGGCTGGGGCAGCCCCGTTCGGGAGATATCCCCCACAGTTCGAGCAGGCGAGGGGATGCGTAGAAGACATCTTCATCGACGATCCAGTCCGCATGGCCGTCCGTGGCAGCCTCCACGGCCAGTGCGTAGCGCTCTTCGGCACGACGCACTGCGGCTTCCGCTGCCTTGCGCTGCGCCTTCTCCTGCTCCAGCATCGCGTGCAGCTGCGCGTTCTGCAGCGAAATGGCGGCCTGGCACGCGAGCAGGTCGAGCGCCGCGTGACGCGCCGGCGTGAACACATGGGCCGCAAGTGCGTGCTCGAGGTACAGCACCCCCATCAGTTCTCCCTGCTTCATCAGGGGCAGGCACATCACCGAACGGGGCGCCTTCCCCTGAAGGTACGGATCGTGCGAGAACGCGTTGGCCAGGGTTGCGTCGCCCAGGATGACGCAGCGGCCGGACCGTGCGGCGTGCAGGACCATCGTCGCCGGAAGATCCGTCGGCACCATGGGCCTGCCTGACGGTTGCACCACCACTGCGCCTGCGCAAAGCGAGGCAACCGCCTCCAGGTGCTGTTCCGTTCCCCTTTGCAGAAGCAACGCGCCCCTTTGCGCGGCCGCGTGTTCGACCGCGACCACCAGCAGCCTTTCGACCAGCCGCGCGGTGACGATTTCGCCCGATAGCGCCTGCGTTAACTTGACGATGGCCGAAAGATCGAGTGACTCGGGCAATCGCGGACTTCTCGGTAACCCATGCGGGTGGGTTGAAACATGGCGGCTTCACGGCTCCAATGAACTGCAGAACATCGCAGATCGGGGCGCCACGGACAACCGGGCATCCGGTTGAAACGGTTTCAAGCATTCCTTGAAGATGAGTCATGGAAACTCTGGCCAACCTGGAATCGTTCGTCCGCAGCGCGGAGGCCGGAACCTTTTCGGCCGCGGCACGGCAGCTGGGCCTGACGCCCGCCGCGGTGAGCCGCAACGTCACCATGCTGGAACGCAACCTGGGTGTGCGCCTGTTCCAGCGCAGCACCCGCCAACTGGCGCTCACCGAATGCGGCGAGCAGTTCCGATCCGAGATCGCGCTGAAGCTCGAGGGCCTGCGGGCAGCCATTACGAACGTTGCCGTAGCACGTGGCGAGCCGGCCGGGGTGCTGAAGATCAGCGCGTGCCCGGCTTTCTGCATCAAGCACATCCTGCCGATGCTGCCCGCTTTCCTGGAGAGATATCCGCGCATCCGCCTGCAATGGCATTTCGACAACCGGGTCACCAACCTGATCGCCGAAGGGTACGACGCGGCAATCGGCGGCGGCTTCGAGCTGCCCCCGGGCATGGTGGCACGGCCCCTGGCGCCGGCACATCTCATCGCGGTCGCGTCACCGTCTTACGTGAAACGGCACAAGTCGCCCGATGCCCCTGGCGATCTTGTGGCCCTCGACGGAATCGTGATGCACTCGGACCACACGGGACGGGTCCGCCAGTGGACCATGCGCAACGGCGAAGGCGACCAGGTTCCGGCCCGCCTCGACGGGAAGATCATGGTCAACGATTCCGCGGCGATGTGCCGCTGCGCGGTTCTCGGCCTGGGGGTTGCCCTGCTCGCCGTGCCGGACGCATGGCACGAACTGCAAGACCGCAGGCTGATGCGGCTCCTGCCCGGGTGGTACGCGGATGCCGGGGACATCTCGCTTTACTGGGCCCATCGAAAGCTGCTGGCGGCCAAGACGCGTGCCTTCATCGACCATGTCGTTGACGTGGCCCGGCATGACTGCTGGGCCCGGCGTTTCGCTGCGGATACGGCCGTCGATGCAGGCGACCTGCGGGTCGTCAACGATGAGCCCTGAAAGAAGGCAGGGCGGGCCCCTATCCGGGGGATGGATGGGACAGCGATTTCGACGCAAGCTCCCACCACCCCATCCCCTGACACGAAGACCCGAATGCGAAGCAAAGTTTACCCCCTGCACCGAAGCCGCCACGACCTCCGTCGAGCCGGCCGGCCAACCGCACTGACGGCATGAGGAGCGTCGTGGTCAATTCGGATGCTTCAGGCCATTTGCAGACGATCGCCATCGGTCCGCACCGGCTCAGGGCCGATGAGCCGGCGGATGCGGGCGGCGCCGACGAGGGCCCGAGTCCTCCCGAGCTCCTGCTCGCCGCGCTGGGGGCCTGCAAGGGCCTCACCGTGCGCATGTATGCCGAGCGCAAGCAATGGCCGCTCGATGCGGTACGGGTCACCCTCGTGCGTTCGCAGGCCGAAGGCGTCGAGCAGATCGACGTGGCCCTCTCGTTCGTCGGCGAGCTGTCCGAAGCGCAGCGCCGCCGTCTCCTGGAGATCGCCGAGCACTGCCCGGTCCATCGCATGCTGGTCTCCGACATACGCATCCGCTCGCGCTTCGAGCCGCAATGAGTCCGCCTCGGCCGAAGCTTCCTGTTCGAACGAAACCCACTGATTTGAAGCCGAAGGAGCAAGCACATGGCAACTGCAGCAGCAGCGATGGACGAGATCGTCACGGAACGCTCCGGGCGCATTCTGCGCGTCGAGTTGAACCGTCCGGCAAGGAAGAACGCGATGACCGGCAGGATGTACGCGAGGCTCGCGCAGATCCTGGAGCAGGCCGCCAGCGACGCTGACACGCGTGTCGTGCTGCTCCACGGCGCGGGCGATTGCTTCTCCGCCGGCAACGACATCGAGGACTTCCTGAAGAATCCCCCCGGGCCGGGAGGGTCGCCGCAGGCGCAGCTGATGAATGCGCTCGTCGATTTCGACAAGCCGCTGATTGCCGCCGTGCACGGCGCCGCCATCGGCGGCGGGACCACCATGCTGCTGCACGCCGACTTCGTCTACGCCGGAGAGAGCGCGAGCTTCCGGATGCCTTTCATCGACCTCGCGCTGGTGCCGGAATTCGGTTCGAGCTTCTCACTTCCGGCAAGGCTCGGCCACGTCCGCGCCGCGGAGTTGATCCTGCTGGGCGTGCCTTTCGGTGCGCGGCGGGCGGCGGACCTGGGAATCGTGACCCAGGTCGTGGCCGACCAGGCCCTGCTCACGACCGCGCTGGAAACGGCGCAGAAGCTGGCCGCGAAGCCGGCCGGCGCGCTCCAGGCCGGCAAGAGACTCCTGAAGCAGGCGTTTCGCGAGCAGACCAGGGCGGCCGTGAAGGCCGAGAACGAAGTGTTCAGCGCGCAGGTCCGGTCCGACGACGCCCGGGAAGCGCTTGCCGCCTTCCTGCAGAAACGCCGGCCCGACTTCGGCAAGACCACGCCATCCGCAACGCCCGCGTGAGCGACGCGGCTCCCCCAAATTCCACGGAGGTCAACATGAGCGACAACATCTTCTCCGGACTCAAGGTGGTGGACCTCGCGAGCTTCATCGCGGGACCGAACGCCGCCGTGATCCTGTCCGATTTCGGCGCCGACGTGATCAAGGTCGAGCCGCCGGCCGGGGATCCCTGGAGACACGCGCACCAGATGCCGCCGCAGCCGGTGGCCGAGGAGGCGTATCCCTGGCATCTCGTCAACCGCAACAAGCGCGGCATGACGCTCGACCTGAAGTCCTCGAGCGCGCGGCAGGTCGTCGAGCGGCTCGTGCAATGGGCGGACGTGCTCATCGTCAATACGCCGCATCCGGCACGCAAGCGCCTGCGGCTCGAGTACGACGACGTGGCGCATCTGAACGCGCGCCTGGTCTACGCGGATCTCACCGGCTTCGGCGCCAAGGGCCCCGATGCCGACCTGCCGGGCTTCGACCTCACGTCGTACTGGGCGCGCAGCGGCCTGCTCTCGCAGACGCGCGACGCCGGCGCGCCGCCGACCTGGCCGGTGGCCGGCAGCGGCGACAACGCGACCGCCGTCGGAATCTACTCGGCGATCGTGACCGCGCTTTATTGCCGCGAACGCACCGGCAAGGGTTCCTACGTGAGCACCTCGCTGCTCGCCGAAGGCATCTGGGCGGCGAGCGTTTCGATCCAGGCCGCGCTGAGCGGGGCCAAGTTCTACGGCCTGCACGATCGCATGAACCCGGCGAATGCGGCGATGAACGTGTACCAGGCTGCCGACGGTACCTGGTTCGTCCTGCTCGTCACCTCGGACAAGCTGGCCGCCGTGGCGAAAGCGATCGGCCGCCCGGACCTGCTGACGGATCCCCGGTTTTCCGAGCCGGCAAAGCTGATGGCCAACAGGCCGCAGCTCTCGGCCATCCTGGACGAAATCTTCCGCGCCCAGCCGATGCCGCACTGGCACCAGGTCTTCAGCGGCATCCACGTCACGTTCGGCGCCGTCCGCGCACCGCAGGAGGTGATCGATGATCCGCAGCTGCGCGCGAATGACATCGTCGTTCCGCTCGCAGGCGCCGGCGACAAGCTGTCCCTGACGATCAGCAGCCCGATCCAGGTGCATGGGGTGGCGAAGGTGCCGGCACGACGCGCGCCGGAGCTCGGCGAGCACAACGAGCAGGTGCTGAAGGAACTCGGATTCAGCGCCGCCGACATCGCCGGCTTGCACGCGAATGGCGCCATCGCGGGCCCGAAGCAGGCTTCGCCGGCGCCATGACCGCGTCACCACCCCATCGTCGCACATCGAAAGGAAAGCACATGTCCAGCCGTTTGTTCATTCTCGACCTGGCCGAGGGCCGCGTGTTCTCGGTCCAGCCGGACGGGACCGACAAGAAGATCATCGCCATCGGCGGGCGCCGGCCCGACGGCGTCGCCGTCGACGCCGAGGCCGGGCACATCTATTGGACCAACATGGGCGACCCGAGCCGCAACGACGGCTCGATCGAGCGGTGCGGCCTCGATGGCAGCAACCGCACCACCATCATTCCCGAGGGCGCGACGTTCACGCCCAAGCAGCTCCAGATCGACCGGCGCGGCGGCAAGCTTTACTGGTGCGACCGCGAGGGCATGCGGGTGATGCGCGCCAACCTCGACGGCTCGGACATCGAAACGCTGGTGCAGACCGGCGCGACCGACGCGGACCGCCGCGACGCGACGAACTGGTGCGTCGGCATCGCGCTCGACCCCGGGCGCGGCCAGATCTACTGGACGCAGAAGGGCCCCGACAACGCCGGGAAAGGCCGCATCTTCCGCGCCGGCATCGAGCTTCCGAAAGGCGAGACCGCGGCGAAGCGCAGCGACATCGAGGTGCTGCACGACGGCCTGCCCGAGCCGATCGACCTCGAGATCGATCACGCGAAGCGCATCCTCTACTGGACCGACCGCGGCGATCCGCCCCTCGGGAACACGGTGGCCCGCGCGTACCTCGACGCCGGGCGCGACGGCGGCACCGCGCCCCAGATCGTCTTCAGGAATCTCATGGAAGGCATCGGCATCGCACTCGATGGCGCGGGCGACCGCATGTTCATGACCGATCTCGCCGGCTCGGTCTACGTCGCCAGCCTCGACGGCTCCCATCCTTCGGTGCTGCTCATGACCCAGGGCAATCTCTCCGGGATCGCCTACGCCAACCTGTCATGAAGAGAGCACCGCGCAGGCGGTGCTTGCGGCTGAACCGGTGAATTCGGCTCATCGGCCGCTGAAGCGCGGGGGCCGGCGCTCCAGGAAGGCCGTGGTGCCCTCGCGCTTGTCCTCGGTGCCGGCGCACAGCGCGAAGGAGACGCTCTCGAGGGCCAGGCCCTGCGCCTGGCCGGCGTCCAGCCCGTGGTTGACGGCTTCCATGGCCAGGCGAACGGCCAGCGGCGCGTTGGCGATGATCCGCAGCAGGATTTCCTCGGCGCGCGTCATGAGCCGCGCCGGTTCGACCACCTCGTTCACCAGCCCGATGCGGTGCGCCTCGCGGGCATCAATGTTTTCCGCAGTCAGGATGATCTGCATGGCAGGGCCCTTGCCCACCAGGCGGGGCAGCCGCTGAGTGCCGCCGAATCCCGGCATCACGCCGAGCTTCACCTCGGGCTGCCCGAAGCTGGCGTTCTCCGCAGCGATGCGCAGCGTGCAGGCCATGGCCAGCTCGCAGCCGCCGCCCAGCGCGTAGCCGTTGACGGCGGCGATCACGGGCTTGCCCAGGGTTTCCACGAGATCGAAAACGGCTTGGCCGTGCCGCGTGAACGCTTGCGCCTCCTGAGGGGATGCCGAGGCGATCTCTGTGATGTCGGCACCTGCGACGAAGGCCTTGCCTCCCGCGCCGGTCACGATGACCCCGTGCACGGAAGGATCGCTCGCCGCGTCCTGCATTGCCCGCTGGATCTCCGCCAGCGTGGCCTGGTTCAGCGCATTCAGCGCCTTGGGGCGGTCGATCGTCAGGGTCGCGATCGCGCCGCTCTTGCGATAGCTCAGGTTCTCGAAGTCAGGCATCGGGGTCTCCAGGGTTCTCAAGGGTTGGATGGGGTTTCGGGGATCAGCCTGGAGCTGCGCTGGCCGCTCAGGTATGACCACAGCCACTGGATCTGCACACGGAGGCGGTTCTGCACCTGCGGCAGGAAGGCGACGTGCAGCACGGCCCAGAGGAACCAGGTCGCGATGCCGCTGGTGCGCCAGCGGCCGCGCTGCAGGACGGCGAAGTTCTTGCCGACGACGGCCATGTTTCCGCGGTCGCTGTAGCGGAAGGGCGGGGTCCCGGCACGCGACTCGCGAATCCGGGCCGCGATGGCGCGGCCCGCATGCCGTCCCTGCTGGATCGCGGCCTGGGCCACGCCGGGAACGGGATGTCCGTCCTGCATCACGCTGGCGGCGTCGCCGACCACGAAGACGTTCTCGTCATCCGCAAGATGCAGGCCCGGCTCGACGCAGGCCCGGCCCGCGCGGTCGGTCTTCGTCTCGAGCATGGCGACCAGCGGCGAGGCCTGCACGCCGGCGGTCCACAGCACGGTCGCCGCTTCGATGCGTTCCCCGCCCGCGAGCACGCCCTGGGCGTCGACCGCGTCCACCCGCGTGCCGGTGCGGACCTCGACGCCGAGCGCCTCCAGCCGCGCGACCGTCTTGCGCGCCAGCGACTCGTCGAACGATGCCAGCGCGCGCGGCCCCGCTTCGACCAGGACGATGCGCGTGGCGGCGGGGTCGATGCGGCGGAAATTGCGCTGCAGCGTGACGCGTGCCATCTGGGCCATCGATGCGGCAAGCTCGACGCCGGTCGGGCCGGCGCCGACCAGCACGAAGGTCATCGCCCGACTGCGCTCCACTATGCAGTCTGCCTGCTCGGCGCGCTCGTAGGCCGACAGGATGCGGGCGCGGATGGCCTCGGCATCCGCCAGCGTCTTGAGGCTGGGCGCGTGGGCGGCGAACTCATCGTGCCCGAAGTAGCTTGCCCGCACGCCGGTGGCCACCACCAGGTAGTCGAAGCGGATCGTGCGCTGCGCCATGCCGGCGGGCGTGACCACGAGCGTGCCCGCGTGCCGGTCTACCGCGCTGACCTCGCCCAGCATGACCGACAGGTTGTCCTGCCGCTCGGCCAGCTGCCGCAGCGGCGAGGCGATGTCGGCTGGTGCCAGCACCGCGGTGGCCACCTGGTACAGCAGCGGCTGGAAGATGTGATGGTTGCGGCGGTCGATCAGGAGGACGTCCGCCTGGCAAGCGCGAAGTTCGCGCGCCGCGGCGACGCCGGCAAACCCGCCGCCGAGGATGACCGCGCGTGGAGGCGTCATGCTTGCCTGCCTCACGTGCGGGCGCGAACCGCGAGCAGCCCGAGCAGGTCCTCGTCGCGTTGGGCGGCCAGTTCGTCCAGCGAGCGCGGGCCGGCTTCCTCCAGCACGCCGGCCACGATCCTGCTGCGCAGCTCCGGCGTGATCTCGGGCGACCCGAGCACTTTCCACCAGGCGGTCATCGGTCCGGTGAACTGGTCGAAGAAGTGCTCGATGCCGCCCGCGCCGCCGGCCAGGTGGTACAGCAGGTTGGGCCCCATCACGCCCCAGCGCAGGCCCGGCCCCCAGCACACTGCGGCGTCGGCGTCGCTCACGCTCACGACGCCGCTGGCGACCAGGTGAACGACCTCGCGCCACAGCGCGGCCTGTAGTCGGTTGGCCACGTGCCCGGGCACTTCCTTGTGCAGGCGGATCGTGCGCTTGCCGAGCGCCGCGTAGAACTCGGTCACCCGGCCGATGGTGTCTTCGGAAGTCTTCGCTCCACCCACGATCTCCACCAGCGGGATCAGGTGCGGCGGATTGAACGGGTGCCCGATCACGCAGCGCTCGGGATGCGCGGGGCAGGCCGACTGGATCTCGCTCATCGTCAGGCCGGAGGAACTCGAAGCGATGATGACTTCGGGCCGCAGCAGCGCGTCGAGCGTGCCGTAGAGGTCGCGCTTGAAGTCGATGCGCTCGGGGCCGTTCTCCTGCACCAGGTCGGCAGCGGCTACCGCCGAGGCCAGGTCGGCCGTGAAGGACAGTCGGCCTGCGGCCATCGGCGACTGGGCGGCGAGGCGCTGCAGCGCCGGCGCTGCCTTTTGAACGTACGCGCGCAGGCGCTCTTCGGCGCCCGGGGCGACGTCGGTGGCCGTCACGTCCAGGCCGTGCGCCAGGAACAGGGCCGTCCAGCTGGCGCCGATCACACCGGTGCCGATCACGGCGACGTGCTTGATGGGATTCTTCACGGAGAGTGCTCCTTCAAAACGGATGAATCACGAGAAAGTGCTGAAACCGGTGAACGCCTTGCCGACGTCGGCCGCTTCGTCGCCGAGAAGGTGGAAACCGAGGCATCGATGCGCGCGAGCTCCATCACCACGAAGCCCATCAGCGTCGTGCTCTTGCCCGGGCAGCCGTAGCCCTGGTGCGGAGGACCGGCAATGCCCAGCGTCCTGAAGTCGCACAGCGTCTCGAACGGGAAATTCGTCGCGCTCCCAGTAGTCGTTGATGATCGGCTCGACCTCGCTTTCCATGAAGAAGGCTTGATCGTCGCGGGCGGTGTCATGGTCGCCATGGCGCCTCCATCACGGGTTCGATGTGCTGTATGTCCATGGGCGCAATGGTCGTCGCGATGCCCGCGCGCCGCATCGGCACGAGGTCGCGCAAAGGACTGTTCCAAACGAACGACGTCCGGCGCGCGCAGCTGGCCAAGAATGAGGGCCGCCCCTTGCCGCACCACCTTGACAGCCGTGAACGTCGTTCCTTCCACGACAGGGATCTGGATGGTCGTGAACATGGCCGTCGCGCTGCTGCTTGGCTGGGTGGTCGGTTACGAGCGCCATTTCAGCGGACGGGTCGCGGGCAGCCAGGTCTATTGCCTCGTGTGCGCCACGTCCTGCGCCGTCACCTTGCTGGCCGGATACCCGGGGCTCTGGTATTGGGGCACTGCCCACGATGCCGGCGGCGGCGATCCGACGCGGGTCGTCGGCGGGGTGCTGACCGGCATCGGCTTTCTCGGGGCAGGTGTCATCATCCAGCGCGGGTTCGACGTGCGGGGCCTGACGACAGCCGCGTCGATCTGGGGGTCGTCGGCCATCGGCATCCTGGTCGGCACCGGCTTCTACGTCCCGGCCGTCGGCCTGGCGGTCCTGATCGTGACGAGCGCGGCGCTCGTGCCATTCATCGAACGCCGCTTGCCGGCGCATGCGCCGATCGCGGCGACGCTGCACTTCCGCGCCGGCTACCGGCCGCGGATCCAGGACATCGACCGCTTCCTGGCCGATCGCGGCCTCAGCATTCCGCACGACAGTCTGAGCATCACGCACGACGGCACGCGATTCGAAGTCCAGTGCCTCATCGTCGCGGACACGGCCATGCGCTCGGAGGCGATGAACCGCATCGCCGTGGAAATGGCGGAGATGGCGGAAGTGGAGCGCTTCACCGTCTCGCAGTCCAGTCGAGATTGAGCCTCGTGAGGCGGCCATCCCCGGCACTCCCCTTCGCACCAATACGGATGTCATGGACAGCTGCGGGCCGTAGTCCTGCGGTAATGCGCGCGACGGACATTCACGCAGACGGGCCGGTGGACCGGCGCCGTCTGACTCTGAAGGAGCTCGGCATGAACTTCGACGGCTGGCAAATCGACGACCTGAGTGCCCACGCCCTCCTGCATCGCAGGCCGGCCGTAGCCGACCTGGACAACGTGCAGATGATCCATACGTACATGGCAAACGGCGGCCTCGTGACGGGCGACGAAGTGGCCAGGCGCTTGCGCCCGTACCGGGAGCAGCCGGTTTCCGTGATCGCGCGGTGGATCGTCGCCCGGCAGGTTGTGTGCTTCACATGGCGGTCCGAAACCCTCGTTCCGCTGTTCCAGTTCGACCGGTCCGACATGTCGCTGCGTCCCGCCGTTTCGGAGGTGCTCTTCGAACTGGCCGGAACCCTCGACGACCTTGAATTGGCCCAATGGTTCGCCCGGCCGAACGGCTGGCTCGAGAACGCCGAACCCGTCGCGGTGATCGAGGCCGACCAGCCCGCGGTCGTGCAGGCAGCCCGCGCCGACAGATATGTCGCGAAAGGATGAGGAAAAATGATCGCCAATCCGTCGACAGGCCGCTTCGCTTTCGAGATGCCCGCGCAAGCCCAGCCCGATTCCATGCAAGCGAGCACGCAGAGCGGGCTTCGTTGCGGTGGCCAAGGGAAGACCGAAGGATGCGAGGTGCAGGTGTTCGCCGTCCTCATCAGGGGCCTTCATGAGGGACTGCATAGCGAGTTTTCGCGTGTCGTCGACCCGGACCGGTGAGCGCGCCATGTCTGCCCTGCTCGAATCCCTTCTCGACCTGCCTCGCGCAGCCGCCTGCGCCCTGCACGAGGCCGAGAGCGCGCACCACCCCTTCTGCAGCATGCCCGAGGCGGGCCCCCGCATCGTGGGCGCGCCGCGGGCCTGCGCCATCGAAGCCCTGATCTCGGAGCCGCGCGAGTACCGGTTTGAAGTGATCCGCGCCGGCGAGCGCGAGGAGATTCACCACCGTACTTGCGCGGGCGACGTGGAAGTGGAACTCGCGCGCCTGGAGCTCGCCGCCGACGGCGCCACCTGCCGCGCGTGGCCGGTGATGGAAATCACCTTCGAAGAGGGCCGCGACGCCTACCCGCGGCCCTTGCACCGCTGCCACGGCGGCGAGGCCGAGAGTGGCTGGTGCGCAGCGGCACGGCAACAAAGGCGGCATGACGCGCAACAGCACCGCGCACCTGCGGCTGCGCGCGATGGAGGTTTCCAGCGAGCTTGCGCCGTGCGGCTGTGACATCCCGGGAATGCGAGCCGGTCCCGCGAGCGGCGGGACCGGCGGCCGCTTACTTCATGAGCTGCGCGAACGGGTTCGACGGCCGGCGGCTCGCGACCACGCTGGCGAACGGGCGCTGCTGCAGCTCGTTCACGAGCTCTGCGTACTGGGGCGAGTCCCGCAGCGCGAGGTAGGTGGCGTAGGCCCTGCGGTACTGGTAGCTATTGGTGTCCACCGACTGCTCGCCGCGCGTGAGATCCCCCAGGCCGGCAAGGCGCCATATCTGGAAATCGGCAAGCACCTCCGCCTGCGTCAGCTGCGATTGCACGGGTTCGACGTTGGGCACGTCGATGACGATGGGCGCCGCGCTGGCGGCGGCTCCGGCGAAGAGCGCAAGGGCGAGGGCGGAAAGGGTAAGAATGCGTTTCATCAGGATTTCTCCGGTGGGCCGTGGACCGCACGGCGCGGCCGGTGCCTGCAATGCGACCGAGGTTCCATTGAAGCAGCGCCGTGTGCCGCAGTCCATTGAACGGAGGTGCGGCGCGCATGCCCTCCAAAGGGAGGACCGACGTCGCCGCGATGCCAGAGCCCGCGTGCTTCGGCCAAGCCGCAGTCGGTGGTGATCTACTCGATGACGATCTTCGCCTCGCGCACGACACGAGCCCACTTGTCGACGTTGTCCACGATCTGCTTCGCGTACTCGTCGGGCAAGTTGGAGACAGCCTCCAGCGACATGCCGGCGAAGCGCTCTCGCAGGTCCGGTGCGGCGAGCGACTCGGCGACCGCCCGGTTCAGCCGGTCGACGATTTCCCGCGGCATCCTGGGCGGGCCGGCGAGTCCCAGCCAGCCCTTCGCCTCGAATCCCGGCAGCGTTTCGGCGACCACGGGAACGTTGGGAAACGCCTTCGTGCGGCTGGTGCCGGTGGTAGCCAGCAGCAGGATCTTGCCCTCCCGGATATGCGTGTCGGTCGGGCCGATGCCATCGATGGACACCTGGGTGTCGCCCGCCAGCAGCCCCATCGTCTGCGGGCCGCTGCCCTTGTACGGGATCGCGACCATCTTCATTCCGGCCGTGCTGTTCAACAATTCACCGACCAGGTGGGTAGGGGTTCCGGCGCCGTTGGTGGCGTAGCTGACCTTGCCCGGATTCGCCTTGGCATAGGCGATCAGTTCCGGCAGCGTGCGGAACGGCGCCGAGGGGTTGCCGAGGATGACGTACGGCGTTTCCGCAACCGTCGAAATGGGCGTGAGGTCGCGGCGCATGTCCACCGGCGTGCCTTGCTGGCGCAAGGCCAGCATCGCCATCGACGACGTGCCGACCAGCAGCGTGTACCCGTCCGGCGGCGCCTTCGCCACGTATTCGGCGGCCAGCAAGGTGCTGGCGCCCGGCTTGTTCTCGACGATCACCGGCACCCCGAGCCGCTCGCTCAGTTTCTGGCCGAGCACGCGCCCGACGATGTCGGACTGTCCTCCCGGTGCGAAGGGAACCACCAGGCGGATCGGCCGGTCCGGATACGCGGCCCAGGCACTCGGCAGCCCCGCCGCGGCCGCGGCGGCGCCCATTGCCTGCAGAAGTCTCCTGCGCGAGATCATGCTCACTCCTTTATGGTCTGCGCCAGACTGCCGGCGCCCGCTCTGTGTAGCGCCGCCCAGGCGCCTTCGCAAGGAAGGAGCGGCATTCATCAAGCATGTGATCATTCCCGAGCCCGGTAGCGCGTCGCCTGCCACAGATAACAATTGCGCATGCGCAAGGAGACCAGGATGAAGCTGCAAGGCCGACGTATTCTCGTCACCGGTGGTGCCTCCGGCATCGGACGGGCCACCGCGGAAGCCTGCCTGCGCGAAGGCGCGCAGGTGGCGATCATCGACATCGATGCGGCCGCCATGGAGGGAATGGCCGTGCCGGGGCGTCGCTGGACCTTCCACGGCGACGTGCGTGACGAACAGGGCCTGGCCGCCGCAGTCGCCGCCGCGGCGGCTGCGATGCACGGCCTGGACGGACTGGTGCACTGCGCCGGCGTCGCCAACGGGACGCCGTTCGAAGAGACCGACTTCGACACCTGGAAAACGCAGATCGAGACCAATCTCGGCGGTACCTTCCTGGCCTGCAAGGCCGCGATGCCCTTCCTGCGCCAGGCTGATGCCGCCACCATCGTGAACATCGCCTCGGCGCAAGCGCTGCTGCCCACCGGCAGCAGCAGCAGCTACACGGCGGCCAAGGGCGGCGTGGTGGCCTTCAGCAAGACGATCGCCATCGAACTGGCGCCGAAGATCCGTGTCAACGTGGTCTGCCCCGGGACCACCCGCACCCCGATGGTCGACGGCGTGCTGAAGACGCGTCCCGACGCCATCAGCCGCAACCTGGCCTCGGTGCCGATGGGGCGGATCGCCGAGGCCCCGGAGGTCGCCGACCTCATCGTGTACCTGACCAGCCGGGAATCGTCCTTCGTGACGGGCACGGCGATCGCCGTGGACGGAGGCCGCACCCGGCACTGAAGCGCGGCCCAGGCTCGGCTGAACTGCCCATATGGTGATGCGCCGGCCGGGTCAGAAATCACATACCTGATGACATGCCGGACCGAGTTGGTAGTGCGGAGTTGCAATCCTAGAATGGCCGCGCCCACCCGCTGAAATGAAGGAGACGAGATGCGAGGTTTTGCGAACTGGCTCAGGGCCGGGTTCCTGTTGCTTTCCTGTGCCTTCGCCATCGCTGCCCATGCGGCCTATCCGGAACGGCCGGTCAAGCTGATCGTTCCTTTTGCGCCCGGGGGTGCCGGCGATGCACTCGCCAGGCTGATCGCGACGCGCCTTGGCGAGCGCCTCGGCCAGCCCGTGCTGGTGGACAACAAGCCGGGCGCCGGCACCCTGATCGGCGCCGAGCTGACCGCTCGCTCGCCCCCGGACGGCTACACGCTCATGATGGTTACTTCGTCCGCCGAACTGCTGGCCCTGCGCAAAGGCAACACGGTGGATCTGCGGCGGGACTTCACGCTGATCTCGCCGGTCGCCGAGTCTTCCTACATCCTTGTCGCCAATCCGAATGCGCCCTTCCGAACCCTGGCTGAAATGGTGGCTTTCGCCAGGGCCAATCCGGGCAAGGTGACTTATGGGCACCAGGGCACCGGCACGTCGACCCACCTGGTGGGAGAGTTCTTCGCGGATGCCGCCGGCGTGAAGCTGATGCCGGTTCCATACAAGAGCGCAGCGCCGTCGCACACCGCGGTGATCGGAGGCGAGGTCATGCTGATCGTCGACGGCCTCGGGCCGACCACGCCGTACGTCCGCGAAGGGCGGCTGGTCGCACTGGCCACCACAGGCGAGCGCCGCGTGCCCCAGTTGCGGGCGGTGCCGACCGTCGGCGAGACGGTGCAGGCGGTGTTCCCGAAAGCCTGGTACGGGATCGGGGCGCCAGCCAATACCCCGCCGGACATCGTGCGCCGGCTGCATGCCGAAATCCTTGCCGTGGTTGCGCTGCCCGATGTGCGCGAGCGGATGGCCACGATGTCGATCGATCCCCTGACGGCCACGTCCGAAGAGTTCCGACGAATGATCGGAGCGGACATCGAACGCTGGAGCACGATCGTGCGCAAGGCCAATATCGACATCGAGTGAGGCGCGTGCGCCGGGAAAGGGATCGTGATGGACCCGACTGCAGACGAATATTCACTGGAGCGCATGCGGGACCGCATGCAGATCCAGGACCTGCTGTACCGCCTGGTGCGCGCGGTGGATCGCAGGGACTACGACGCCGTGCGCGACGCGTTCCACCCGGACGGCGTGGACGACCATGGCGCGTATTCGGGCGGGTTCGAGGGCTATATCGAGTTCTCGCGCAAGCGCAATGAGACCATCCCGAGCTCGATGCACCAGCTGAGCAACATCCTGGTGGAATTCGCGTCGCTGGATCTTGCGCTGGTCGAGACCTATGTCTGGAGCGTGCAGCAGTATCCGGCGGCGGCGCGGGCAGCGCTTTCGCAGTTCGTCGGCAACAACGCGCCCGAGGCGGCGCATGGGGTCGATTCGCTGGGCTGCGCCCGCTACGTCGACCGGATAGAGCGGCGCGAGGGACGCTGGAGGATCAGGCACCGGACCGTGCTGATGGACTGGAAGGCCATGCTTCCCCTGCAGGCGCCGCCCGCTGCCTTCCCGATGTTCAAGCCGAGTTCGCGCAACCAGGAAGACTGGCTCTATCGCGAGCGGCGCGCCCTCGGCATCGGGACCTGATCGGCCCGGCATGTCTTCGGCACTCCTGCAACGGCTGGCCGACGAGTCGGACATCCGCGATGTCGTCTACCGCTACGCGCACGGCATCGACCGCCGGCGCTGGGACGAGTTGCGCAGCTGCTTTGGGACAAGCCTGGTGGCCGACTTCACCCGGGCCGGCCGCAAGGAAGTTTTCGACGGCACGGCGGACGACTGGGTTGCCGGCTTGCGGCGGCTGGTCGAAGGCATGGATGGTACCCACCATGTCATCGCCAACGTGCGGATGCGGGTCGACGGCGACCGTGCGGAGGCCAGCAGTTCCTTTCATGCCTTGCACAGGTTGCTCAATGACACCGGCGGCTCCGACTACACCGTGACCGGTTTCTATGACTACGTGCTCGAGCGCCACGAGAGCGCCTGGCGCGTGGTGCGGTACGCGGCCACCATGAACATCCGCCAGGGCAATCCGCATATCTTCAAGCTGGCGGCCATCAAGGAGCAAACATGAAACTTGCCGATCGACACCTGGTCGTCACCGGCGGTGCCTCCGGCATCGGCCGCACCACCGTCGAAGCCTTCCTGCGTGAGGGCGCGCGGGTCGCCATCCTCGACATCGACGACCAGGGCATGCAGGACCTGCACGCGCCCGGACGCTGCTGGCCGATCGCCTGCGACGTGCGCGATGAAGGCAGCGTGCAGCGGGGCGTGCAGGCCGCCGCGGAAGCCATGGGCGGCATCGACGGCGTCGTGAATTGCGCAGGGGTGGCCAACGGCCTGCCTTTCGAGCAAACGGACTGGGCCGCCTGGAAGGCGCAGATCGACACCAACCTCGGCGGTACCTTCCTGGTGTGCAAGGCGGTGCTGCCGTGGTTGCGCAAGGTGCCCGCCGCCACCATCGTCAACATGGCGTCCGCCCAGGCGCTGCTGCCCACCGGCAGCAGCGCCAGCTATACCGCCTCGAAGGGCGGCGTGGTGGGCTTTAGCAAGACGATAGCGATCGAGCTCGCGCCGAAGATCCGGGTCAACACGGTTTGTCCGGGCACGACCCGGACCCCGATGGTCGACAAGGTGCGGCAGGAAAACCCGGCTGCTGTCGACCGGATGGTTGCCGCGGTGCCGATGGGCCGGCTCGCCGAAACCGGGGAGATCGTGAACCTGATCGTGTTCCTGACCAGCACGGAATCCTCCTTCATGACGGGCACGGCCATTGCGGCCGACGGCGGCCGGACGCGGCACTAGCGGGAGCCGGCCGCGGACGGGCAAGCGGCTCGCGCCCCCGCGGGTTTGCTCCCGTCAAATCAGCACATTCTTGATGCGAGATCGAGGCACGCGCGGGTGTGCCGGCGGTAGCATCTTCCGAGCCGTCCGGCCCGGTCGGTCCGCAGTGTTTTCAACAGGAGCGAGGCATGACAAACCCTGGGGTGGCGAGCGCCGCCGATTCGATCGAGAGCCGCTTTCGTGCGCGCACGAAGAAGTCCCGGGAGCTCGCCCAGCGCGCCAGCTCCGTGTTTCCGGATGGCGTCGGCCGCGCCGGCATGCCGAATGAGCTGTACCCGGTGTTCGTCGACCGGGCCAGCGGGCAATATCTCTACGACGTCGACGGCAACCGCTTGCTCGACATGTCCAACGGCCACAGCGCGCTTCCGTTGGGACACTCCCCGGCTCCCGTCGTCGCCGCGATCGCGAATCAGCTTGCGCGCGGCATCGGCTTCTTCCTGATGGAGGAGGGCGAGATCCGGCTGGCGGAGATGCTGCGGCAGCGAGTGCCGTCGATGGAGAAGATCCGTTTCACGGCATCAGGCACCGAGGCAACGATGTTCGCGGTGCGCGCCGCGCGCGCCTTCACTGGAAGGAAATTGTTCGCCCGCGCCGAGGGCAGCTATCACGGAATGCACGACATGATGTGCTCCGGGATGGGCATGAACGTGGGCACCCCCTGGATGGACAGCGGCGACAACCCGGTGAGCAACGGGGTCCTCCCCTCGGTGCGGGAAGGCGTGGTTTTCCTGCCGTTCAATGACATCGAGGCCAGCCGCAAGGTCATCGCCGCGCATGCCGCCGACCTGGCCGCGGTCATCATCGAACCCATGCTCGGCGGCGGCGGCGGGATCCCGGCGGAGCGCGAATACCTGCTGGCACTGCGCGAGCTTTGCGACCGGCACAAGATCGTCCTGATCCTGGACGAAATGGTCACGATCGGATTGGCGCGAGGCGGGGCGCAGGAGTATTTCGGCGTCCGCGCCGACTTGACGACCACGGGCAAGCTGGTGGGGGGCGGCATGCCGATGGGCGTCTTTGGCGGCCGTGCGGACATCATGTCGCTGATGAACCGCGATGCCAGCGGCGTGCTGCGCATGTTCCACACCGGCACCTGGAACGGCCACCCGCTGGCCATGGCGGCGGGCATCGCGCAACTCGAGATGCTGACGCCGGAGAAGTTCGCCTACCTTGGCGAACTGGGCGAGACCATGCGCAAGAAGGTGCGCGCCCTGGCCACGGAAATGCGCGTTGCGGTGCAGGTGACCGGCGTGCAGCATTTCAGCGCCTTCCACTACACGCCACAGCCGGTGCGCAACCGGCGCGACGCCCTGCGGGCGAATCCGAAGTTGTCGTCCCGCGTGTCCTTCTCCCTGCTCAGCCAGGGCTTCTACATGCTCGGGCAGCGCACCAATCTTTCCACCGCGATCACGCACCAGGACATCGACGAGTTCATTTCCGCCCTGGCGGTCGCCTTCGAAGAAGCAGGGGCTGCCGGCACCGCGGCGTGAACCCGGGGTGTGCGCCCGGTCATTGCGGAATGCGGGCGATGGCCTCGATCTCGATGCGCGCCCCCGGCGTCAGCAGGCCGGCCACGACGACCACGGTACCGGCCGGCGCCGGCTGCGCTACCCAGCCCTTCTTTGCGTTGGCGTAGTGCGGGTAGTCGGCAGCGTCGACCAGGTAGGCAGTCAGCTTGACGAGATGCTCGCGTGAGCTGCCGGCCTGGCGCAGCAGCATGTCGATCTTCTCCAGCGAGATGCGGGCCTGTTCCGCGCAGCCCTCGGCGATCCGGCCTTGCGCATCCGTGCCGATCTGGCCGGAGACGTGGACCCATCCTTCCGTGACGATCGCGGCGGAAAAAGCTGGCGTGCTGGGTGGCAGTGCGCGCATGGTTCGGTCCTCTTTTGAAAGCGCCGACTATCCGCCGCGACCGCCTTGCGCGTCAAAGGAAAATCACGCGAGCGGGCGATCGCGTCCGATCACATCAAGCATGTGTTGAATCGGCGCACCCGGCGTCTGCCGGTAGTTCGCGGGTGATCGCGCGCTGCAATCGGTAGTTCCCCGGATCCTCGCATCACACTCTTGCTCGTTGCCGGGTGGAATCGCCTTTCCCGCCGCCAGGTTGTAGATTGAGGTCGCACTCTGCAACGAACACGGAAGGCTGGCACATGAAAAGCGTCATTCGACTCCTGGGCATCGCTTCGCTGGTGGCTTTGGGGACGCCTTTCGCACAGGCGCAGACGCCCGGTGTCACCCGCGATCAGGTCGTCGTCGGGTCCACCAGTCCGCAGACCGGCAGCGTTGCGTCGTATTGCAAGCCCATGATCGACGGTGCCCTCGCGTGGTTTGCCAAAGTCAACGCAAAGGGCGGCGTCCACGGCCGCAAGATCGTCAACAAGGTCCTGGACGACCAGTACTCGGCTCCCCAGGCGCTGGCAAATGCCCGCCAGCTGGCCGAGGAAGGCATCTTTGCGTTCTTCGGCGGCTGCGGCAGCATGCAGCCGCCGGCGGTGCAGCAAGTCGCGGTGCCGGCCAAGATTCCCTACGTGTTTCCGAACGCGGGCGTACCCCAGGTGGTGCCCGACCCGAATTTCCGCTCCATCAATCCGCTTTGGGCCGACCAGCTGCAGGCCGTCACCGAATGGGCCATGAAGAAGCACGGTGCCGGGCGCGCCTTCCTGGTGAACCAGCGTGCGCCGGCGTTCGATGCCAATGTCGCCGGCATGAAAGCGGGCGTTGCTGCCGGCGGCGGCACGATCGTCGGTGACGAAGCGATGGTGGTGAACGAACCCGATTTCACGCCCCTGGTACTGAAGATGAAGGCAGCCAGGCCGGACTACATGATCATCGCCGCTGCTGCCAGCGACGTTGCCCGCCTGATCAAGACGATGCACGCGCAGCAGGCAATGCCGGCCAAGTTCATTCTCAGCAACTCCGCGTTGCTCAACGAAGCCTTCCTGGAACCCGTGCGCGGGCTGGTCGACGGCAAGATCCTCACCCCGCAGATGATCGCCGCCGCCACCAGCGACAAGTCCGGCGAGTGCACCTCCGCTTTCAAGGAGTTCGGCGCCGGCCTGCGGCCGGACGCGCAAAGCCTGTACGGCTGCGTCGTGGCACAGACGTTGGTCGCGGCGCTGGAGGATGCCGGCAAGGACCTCACGCGGGAAGGCTTCCTGAAGGCGATCGACGGCTGGAACCGCAAGGCCGTCTCCCCCCTGATCCCGCCCCTGAGCTTTGTCGGGGGCCGGCATATCGGGATGAGCACCATGACGGTGGGCGGCGTGGAGAAGGGGGAGCTCAAGGACATCGAAGGGCAGCTCGTTCCCATGCCCGCACGCTGACGCCGGCGCGTCCAGGGCATGCAACTCCTGCTTAGCGGCGTCATCAGCGGCGTCGCCATCGGCTTGCTGTATGGCCTGCTCGGATTCGCCATCGTGGTGCTCTACAAGTGCACTTCGGTGGCGAATTTTGCCCAGGGCAACCTCGGAGCGGTTGCCACTTTCCTCGTGTTCCAGTTGCTGGTGCTGGCCAGGTTCGGGCTGGTCCTGGCGCTGGCGCTGGGCCTCGTGATCTCCGCGCTGGTGGGGGCGGCCTGCTACTTCTTCGCCATCCGTCCCAAGCCGGAGGCGGGCCACCTCAACGTCACCATGCGGACCCTCGGCCTGTACCTGCTGCTGCTGGCGATCATGAATGTCGCTTGGGGCAAATACCAACCCTATACCTTTCCTGCCGTCTTTTCGTCCGAAGCGGCCCTGACGATCGCGGACGTCAACATCTCCTGGCTGACGGTCGGCACCTTGCTGATCGCGCTGGCCATGGCCGCGGCGTTCGAGACGTTCTTCAGGCGAACGGACCTCGGCCTGATGTTCCTGGCCGTTGCGGAGAACCCGGCCGTCGCCAGCCTGCTCGGGGTGAACACGCGCAAGGTGACGGTGCTGGCATGGGCCATCAGTTCGGTGGTGGCCTACGTCATCGCAGTCCTGGTGGTTCCCGTCACCTTGCTGTCGTCCACGATGATGGACTTGTACCTGTTGCTGGCCTTCACGAGCGCCATCATCGGCGGGCTGAACAACATCTACGGGCCATTCCTGGGCGGCCTGCTGGTGGGCGTGGTCTACAACGTGGCGGCAATCCAGTGGAGCCGCGACGCCGCCGTCGCCTGCGTCTTCGTGCTGCTGCTGGCGGTCATGATGTTCCGCCCCAGCGGCATCCTGTCGTCGGCCAGGACGGAGCGCCTGTGAATCTGACGGACCGGGCCCGAAGCGGCACCCAGCGGGCCGTGCTCGGGATCATGGCCATCCTGTTGTTGGTGCCGGCGCTGCCGCTGTCGCAGCGCTCGCTGTATACGCTCTCGCTCGGCATGATCTACGCGGTGGCGGCCGTCGGGCTCGACGTCTTCGCCGGCTACGCTGGCCTGCTGGCCGTCTGCAGCTTCGCCTTCGTCGCGATCGGGGCCTATTGTTCGGTGCTCGCCGCGACCCACTGGGCAGCCGGCCTGGGCTTGCCGTCCGCGGTGCTCGGCACTTTGATCGTGGGGCTCGTCGTCGGGCTGCCGATGATCAGGCTGCGCGAGCTGGGCGTGGCACTTGCCACCTTCTTCTTCGCTTTCGCCGCCGTGGTGGTACTGGAAGGCGACCTCTTGGCGCGCTGGACCCAATCCACCACCGGCCTGGCGGTGCCGCTGGCGACGCTGGGCGACCTGCCGCTGAACCGCGGGCGCGGGCTCTACTACCTCTCCTGGGTGGTGCTGCTGGCGACCGCGCTGGTCACCTGCCGCTACGTGAATTGCCGGGCCGGCAAGGCGCTGCGCCTGGTGAAGCGCAGCGACGTCGTGGCGCGCTCGCTCGGCGTCGGCACCGCCGAGGCGCGCTTGTGCGCCTTCGCCTTCTACGCTGCGGCTTGCGGGGCCGCCGGTTACCTGTACGCGCAGGCGGTCGGTCACATTTCGCCGGAAGTCTTTCCCGGGCTCGAGTCCGTCATCATCCTGGCGATGGCCGTCATCGGCGGCCTGGGCAGCGTGGCGGGACCGATCGTCGGCGCGATCGTGTTCCTGCTGCTCTCCGAGGCGACACGCGGTGCCGGCGGCTACCGGGAACTGGTGCTGGCGCTCACCTTGCTGGGCATTCTCGTGCTGTTGCCGGACGGTTTGTATGGGCTGGGCGAGCGGATCGCCCGGCGGGCCAGGCGGTGGCTGCCGAGCCGGGCCGCTCCTGCGCCTGCCGCGGACGCCGGGCCGGCCGGGCGAGCAAGCGGCGGGCCGGTGGCGGCCGGCGTGCCAGCACGGGCCACGGGGCATTCGCTCAAGCTGTCGCACGTCACGGTGCGCTTTGGCGGCGTGATCGCACTCGAAGACGTTTCGGTGGAAGTGCCGGCGCAGTCAATCACGGCGATCCTCGGCCCCAATGGGGCGGGCAAGACCACGCTGTTGAACTGCATCAGCGGCGCACAGGCCTGCACGGGGGAGATCCTGCTGGACGGAGGCAGGATCTCAGGACTGGCGGCGCGCGCGATCCGGCTGCGTGGCGTCACCCGCACCTTCCAGCACCCGTCGCTGGTGACGGATCTGTCCGCGCTCGAGAATGTCGAACTCGGCTTGTACGGCGAGGCGCCGGCGTCGCCGATGCTGGACCTGCTTCCCTTTGGCGCGGCGCCCAGGCGGGATGCCGCGGCCCGCGTCGCCGCGCAACAGGCGCTGGACCTGGTGGGCCTGCCGCGGGAACGCCAGTTGCGCAGCGCCAGCGACCTCAGCCTGGCGGAGCAGAAGCGGGTGGACATTGCCCGCGCGATCGCGAGCCACCCGCGGCTGCTGCTCCTGGACGAGCCGACGGCGGGCCTGGCCGAAGCCGAGATGGATGCGCTCGCGCAAGTGTTGCGCGAGGTGCATCGCGCCGGGGCGGTGACGATCGTGGTGATCGCCCATCACATGGGTTTCATCCGCACCCTGGCGGAGCGGGCGGTGGTGCTCGACTTCGGTCGCGTCGTCGCCACCGGTACGCCGGCCGAGGTGCTTTCACAGCCAGACGTGATCTCCGTGTTCGTCGGGGGTGCCGATGCCTGAAGCAGCACTTCGCGTCGTCGACCTCGCGGTTTCGTTCGACCAGGCACGGGTGCTGGATGGCGTATCCCTGACCATCCGACCCGGCTCCATCGTGGGCTTGGTGGCGCCCAATGGCGCCGGCAAGACGACGACGCTGCGGGCCATCTCCGGCATCGTGCCGCGCTCGGGGCAGGTCTGGCTGGGAGAGCGCTTGCTGCCGGCGCGCCCTGACGTCGTCGCCGCCGCGGGCGTTGCGCACGTTCCGGAAGGACGGCGGCTGCTCGCGACCCTGACGGTGGAGCAGAACCTGCGGCTCGCCGCCGTCGCCGTGGGCCAACCCTACGGCGCCGCGGAGCGCGACTACGTGCTCTCGGTGTTCCCCGCGCTGGAAGCATTCCTGAAAACGGATGCGGCCCTCCTGAGCGGGGGCCAGCAACAGATGGTGGCGATCGCCCGCGGGCTGGTGGCCGGGCCGCGCTTCCTGATGGTCGACGAAGTTAGTCTCGGCCTCGCGCCCAAGATCGTCAAGGACCTGCTGCGCGTGCTGGAGCGCGTGGCGCGCAGTCGCGGCATCGGGCTGTTGCTGGTGGACCAGAACGTGCGGGCCTTGTCCGCCATGGCCGACGAGATGTACGTGCTGCGCGACGGCAGGGCCGAGATGTCCGCAGACACCGACGCGCTGGTGGAACTGGTGTATTTCGGAGGAAAGGAGCAATGACCATGAGCGACCGACAACAAGCCCGCTGGAAGGTGCGGCCCGAGGGATCCACCTGGGGCGACTGGGGAGCGGACGACCAGCTCGGGCGGCTGAACCTGTTGACGCCGGAGCGCCGCCGCGCGGGCCTGCTCGAGGCCAGGGAGGGCATCGCGTTCTGCCTCAGCCTGCCGCTGGACTACCCTGGCGGTTCCGTGCTCAGCGGCCGGCGCCATCCGCCACAACTGCGACCAACCCTCTGGGGCGACCGGCCGATGATGAATTTCCCGTTTTCCTTGCTCGATCCCCAGAACTGCGACATCGGCTGCGACGATGCGGTCCTGCTCCACCTGCAGTACTCCACCCAGTGGGACAGCCTGGCGCACATGGGCCAGATGTTCGATGCGGACGGCGACGGCGTGCCCGAGCCGGTCTACTACAACGGTTATCGCGCCGACGAGCACATGTGCGGTCCCATGCACTACCACGGCGCCGGCGCGCCGGTGCCAAGCGGCAGCCAGGGAAGCTACGCGCATGCCCTCGGCATCGAGAACATGGCTGCCAGTGCGGTGCAGGGCCGCGCGGTGCTGGTGGACCTGGGACACCATCTCGGCAGCAGCCGGCGCTACGTCGGTTACGACGACCTCCAGCGGATCCTCGAGGCGGACGGGATTTCGGTGGAGGAGGGCGACCTCCTGTGCCTGCGAACCGGCTTCGACGAGCTGCTGCTCGGGATGGATCGGCAGCCGGACGCCGCACTGATCCACGACCGGTGCGCCGCCCTCGACGGCCGTGACGAACGCCTGCTGCAGTGGATCACCGACAGCGGCATCGCCGCCCTCATTTCGGACAACTTCGCCGTCGAGGCTTATCCGGCGCGGCCGCGGATCGGAATGCGTCCCATGTTGCCGCTGCACGGCCACTGCCTGTTCAAGCTCGGACTCCCGTTGGGAGAACTCTGGCTGCTCAGCCCGTTGGCCGCGTGGCTGCGGACCAACGGGCGCCACCGCTTCCTGCTGACTGCGCCCCCGCTGCGGCTGCCCGGCGCCTGCGGCTCGCCCGTCACTCCCGTGGCGACGGTCTGAAGGGGGCTTGCACTGCGGCCTTCAAAACAGATACGTGGGGAATTGGAGCAGTGCAGGTTTCCTGCGTAGCCATCGGGCAGGCGACGCCCTAGCATGGGATGGTCAATTCCAAGGTCATCCCATGAGTCTCATTTTCTCCCGCCGGGCACTGGTCGCCTGGCTCTGCTGCATCGCGGCGGTGCCCGCCGCCGTGGCGCAGGTCTCCTCGTATCCGAATCGCCCGATCCGCCTCATCGTGCCCTATGCCGCCGGCGGCGGCACCGACCAGCTTGGCCGCCTGATCGCGGAAAAGCTGCGCCAGCGGCTGGGCCAGGCCGTCGTCGTGGACAACAAGCCGGGCGCCGGCACCATCGTCGGGACCGATCTCGCGGCCAAGCAGCCGGGCGACGGCTATACCCTGCTGCTCACGACGTCCGCCCTGTCGAGTGCGCCGGCGATGATCGCCAGGCTGCCGTTCGACCCGGTGAAGGACTTCACGCCGATCGCAAACGTCGGCGTGATGCTCATCTCGATGTCCGCCAACAATCGCCTGCCCGCCGCCAACGTGAAGGAACTCATTTCCTACATGAAGGCGCATCCCGACAAGGTGAACTACGGCTCCTACGGCATAGCGACCACGGCCAACATCTCCATGGCGCTCTTCAACCAGCGCGCCGGCGTCACGTCGACCCACATCCCCTACAAGGGCGGCGCCTCGCAAGCGCTGCCCGAGATGGTGGGCGGCGAGCTGGACATCATGTTCGACGCCATGGCCTCGTCGGCGCCGCTGGTCAAGGCAGGCAAGATCAAGGTGCTCGCGGTGGCTTCCAGCAAGCGCTCGTCGCTGATGCCGGACGTGCCCACGGTCGCCGAGGCGGCGAACCTGCCCGGGTTCGCCTTCGAGCCCTGGTACGGCATCGTCGGCCCCGCCGGCATGCCGCGCGAAGTGGTCGAGCGCCTCAACCGCGAGATCAATGCCGCGGTGGCCGAGCCGGAGGTGCAGGAATCCTTGCGCAACCAGTACATTTCGCCCCTGACGGGAGCGCCCGCGATGATGCGCGACATCATCGTCAACGACATCGCCTACTGGAGCAGCGCGGCGAAGGCCGCCGGCGTCAAACCGGAGTGATGCCCGTTCACGCCCAGGCCGAACATCAAGCATGTGCGGAAATGGGCCGGCTCGCCGCGCAGCGCTCGTGCCGGCGTCCTCTTGCCCTAGCATCGGAAGCATCGAAGGAGAGAGCATGAGCATCCGCGTCAGCCGCCGCACCGCGCCCGCCCTGGCAAGGCGCGTTGCCCCGCCCATCTTCGCCCCGGCCGCCGGCGTGAAGGCGGAGTAAGGCTTGCGCATGCGCGATGCTCTCCTCCCAGCCCGCCGCATTTCGACGGGCGTGACGCTGGGTGACCTGATCGAGCGCAATGCGCGCTTCAGTCGCGACGACGTCGCCTTCGACGACGGCACCCGGCGGCTCACGCATCGGTCCTTTTTCGAGCGCGTGAGCCGGCTGGCGGAAGCACTGGAAGCCCGTGGCTGCCAGCACCAGGACCGGGTGGCGATGCTTTCCATGAACTCGATCGAGTACTTCGAGTTCTATGGCGCCTGCGAATTGGCCGGCTACATGGCGGCCACCGTCAATTACCGCCTGGCGCTCGCCGAAATGCGCGCGATCCTGGAGAGCGCGGCGCCCACGGTCCTCCTCTTCGAGAGCCAGTACGCGGGGCTGGCCGAGGAGTTGCGCGCCGGCCTGCCCGGCGTGCGGGCCTGGATCTGCATCGGGCCCGGGCCGTCGTGGGCGGAGGACTACGAAGGCGTCCTTGCGGCCGCCAGCGGGGCCGGACCGCGCGGACGCAGCGGCGAGGACGACATCGCCCACCTGATCTTCACCAGCGGCACCACGGGCAAGCCCAAGGGGTGCATGCTGGCGCATCGCGACAGCGTGAACAAGGCGGCCATGCATGCGGCGGAAATGGGCGTGACGCCGGCCGACCGGATGTTGCTGGTGATGCCCTATTTCCACGTGGGCGCGAAGGGCATGCAGCTCGGTGCCTGCTGGCGCGGTGCCACGGTCATCGTGCAGCGCAGCTTCGAGCCCGAACGCGTGGTGGAAGCGATCGAGCGCGACAAGGCCACGATCGTGCACCTCGCCCCGACCATGGTCCAGAGCGTGCTCGAACTGCCCGGCATCGAGGGCCGCGATCTCTCGTCGCTGCGCGTCGTGGGCTACTCCGCCGCGCCGATGCCCATCAACGTGCTGCGCAAGGGGCTGGTCCTCATGGGCAACGTATTCCACCAGGTCTATGGCCAGACCGAGGGGGCGATCAGCGTGCTGCTGCGCTCCCAGCACCGGCCGGATGGCACGGCGCGGGAGCGCCGCTGGCTCGAGTCCGTGGGGCAGCCGCTGATCGGCACCGAGGTGCGCCTGGTCGACGACCACGATCAGGACGTCCCGGCCGGCGAGCCGGGAGAAATCATCTACCGGGGCGGCGTGATGTTCCGCGGGTTCTGGAACGACATGCCGGCGACCATGCAGGCCCTGCGCGGCGGCTGGGTGCACTCCGGCGACATCGGCCGCTTCGACGAAGACGGCTTCCTGTACATCGTCGACCGCAAGAAGGACATGGTCATCTCCGGTGGCGAGAACATCTACACGCGCGAAGTGGAGCAGGCGCTGGTGCAGCATCCCGCCGTGCTCGAGGCCGCCGTCATCGGCATCGCCGATGCCCGATGGGGCGAAGCCGTCCGCGCGGTGGTCGTCCTGCGCGCGGGCTCCCGGCTGTCCGAGCAGGAGCTCGTCGACCACTGCCGAACCCTGATTGCGGGCTACAAGAAGCCGCGCAGCGTCGTCTTCGCCGCGGAGCTGCCCAAGCTGCACAACGGCAAGGTGGACAAGAACCGCATCCGGGTGCTGCATGGCGGCGCCCTCAATTCGATCCAAGGAAAGCCATGAACTACGACAAGTACGAATACCTGCTGGTGGACGTCGATGCGGAAGGCATCGCCACCGTCACCATGAACCGCCCCGAGGTGCTGAACGCCGCCGGCGGGCCCATGCATCCGGAGCTGGAACGCATCTGGCTGGACCTCAACGACGACCCGCGCGTCAAGGCGGTGATCCTCACCGGAGCCGGCCGCGCGTTCTCCGCCGGGGGGGACCTGAAGGGCATGGCACAGCGCGTGGGCACCCAGGACAACTTCCGGCACTCGCTGCGGGCGCCGGCCAATACCCGGCGGCTGTGGCAGAACATCCTGGAACTGCAGCCGCCCCTGATCGCCGCCATCAACGGTGACGCCATGGGCCTGGGCTGCTCGCTGGCGCTGTTCTGCGACATCACCGTGATCTCGGAAACCGCCCGCATCGGCGACACCCACGTGAAGGTCGGCCTGGTGGCCGGCGACGGCGGCGCGGTGATCATGCCGCTGCTGATCGGCGACGCCAAGGCCAAGGACATGCTGATGCGGGGACGCGTGGTGAATGGCAAGGAAGCGGGCGACATGGGCCTGATCACCCATGTGCGGCCGGCGGAAAAGGTCATGGAGGAAGCCCGCACGATCGCGCTTGAACTTGCGGCCCTTCCGGCTTACGCCGTCGCCTGGACCAAGCTGTCCGTCAACAAGCGGATCAAGGACCAGCTCAACCTGGTCATCGACACCTCCATGGCGTTCGAGATGCTCACCATGAACAGCGGCGACCACGCCACCGCCGTCAAGGCCTTCGTGGAAAAGCGCAAGCCCGAGTTCAAGGGCGAGTGAGGGCGGCGATGGCGACCGACTGGAACGCACTGACCGACGAGGCCTTTCGCGCGACGGCGGCGCGCTTCTTCGAGGAGCATTGCCCGCCGGATGTGCGCCATCACCCGAAGCGCCAGCGCTGGGCGGCGGTCAAGCCCTGGTTCATGATCCTGTCGCGCCACGGCTGGGTGGCGCCCTCGTGGCCCGTGCAGTGGGGCGGCATGGGGCTGTCCCCGGTCAAGCAGCTGATCTACATCGAGGAGTACGAGCGCAGCGGGGCCCCCTTGATGCAGACCCAGTCGCTGACCAATTTCGGGCCGATCCTGATCGCCCGCGGCACCGAGGAGCAACGCCGCAAGTACCTGCCCCGGATCCTGTCCGGGGACGACGTCTGGGTGCAGGGCTATTCGGAACCGAACGCCGGCTCCGACCTCGCCAACCTGCGCACGGAAGCGCGGCTGGAGGGCGACGAGTTCATCATCAACGGCCAGAAGATCTGGACCACGATGGGCTTCGACGGCACCCACATGTTCGCGCTGGTGCGCACGGACAAGACGGTGAAGAAGCAGGCCGGCATCAGCTTCGTGATGTTCCCCATGGACCAGCCTGGAATCACGGTGCGGCCGATCGAGGACATCTCGGGCGGCGCGGAGTTCTGCGAGGTGTTCTTCGAGAACGTGCGGGCCCATCGAAGCGACCTGGTGGGCCAGCTCAATGGCGGCTGGGAGATCGCCAAGACCCTGCTGGGCTTCGAGCGGGTCTGGTCGGGGTCCCCCCGGCAGTCGCTGATCGGCCTCGCGCGGCTGGAGAAGGTGGCGAAGGCGAATGGCAGCTGGAGCGACCCCGTGTTCCAGGACAAGTACACCCAGGTGCTGTTCGACGTGCAGGACCTTGCAGCCATGTACGAGCGGCTGGTGCGTTCGCTCGCCGTCGGCAAGGGATTCGGCCTCGAGTCGTCGCTGCTGAAGATGACCGCCACCGAGACGAGCCAGCGTGTCACCGAGCTGCTGCTGGAGACCGCCGGCCAGGATGGCGCGCTCACCGGCAACGTGGAAATCGGAAACGAGTCGATCGACGTGCTCACGCCCTTCCTGGAATCCCGCGGCCCGACCATCTATGGAGGCTCCAACCAGATCCAGCGCAACATCCTCGCCAGGCAGTGGCTGGAGCTTCCCGGATGAATGGAAACGCCGTGTCACTGGACGGAGAGGCGCAGGACGTCGCCGGGATGCTGCGCGACAGCGCGCGTGACTTTGCCGCGCGCGAGCAGGACCTCGCCGCTTTCCGCCAGCGCATGCAGACGCTGCCCGGACATGACGCGGCCCAGTTCGCGCGGATGCACGAACTGGGCTGGCGTGCGGTCCTCGTCCGCGAGGAGCTTGGCGGCGCCGGGCTCGGCCTGCGCGAAGCCGCCGCCGTCGCGGAAGAACTCGGCAAGGCGCTGCTGGGCGAGCCCTATGTCGCAACGGCGGTACTGCCCATACGCCTCCTGCAGGGCGACTCCGCGTCCCCAGGGGCCGCCGCATTGCAGCGACGCGCCGCGGATGCAGAGGTCACGCTCGCATTGGCCTGGCAGGAGCAACCGGGCTCGATAGACCCGGCGGCGATCACCGCGCAGGCCCGCCGCGCCGGAGCGGGCTTCTTGCTGTCGGGCCGCAAGGGCTGGGTCGCGGGCGCGGCAGCGGCGAGCGACTTCCTGGTCTCCGCCAGGACAGCTGGCGGCATATCGGTGTTCCACGTGCCGCGCGATGCGCACGGGGTGAAGTTGACCCATTCCTGGCAGGCGGACGGGACACCCTCCTTCGCCCTGGAGCTGGCGGACGTGGAACTGCCCGCGTCGTCGGAGCTGCTGCCGGCGGGTTCGGGTGCCGGTGCGCTGGCGCGCGCGCTCGATGCGGCGGCCGTGGTGGCCAGCGCGGAATTGATGGGCGTGGCGCGGGCCGCTTTCGAGATGACCCTCGCCTACATGCGCACCCGAGTGCAGTTCGAAAAGCCGATCGGCAGCTTCCAGGCGCTCCAGCACAAGGCCGCTGACCTGCTGGTGCAGCGGGAGCTGGGCGCCGCCGTGCTGGAAGAAGCGGTCGCTGCATTCGATGCGGGAGACAAATCCGACGCGGAACTCGGGCGCATCGCCAGCCGATGCAAGGCGCGCTGCAGCGATGCGGCCCTGCGCATCACGCGGGAGTGCATCCAGCTGCACGGCGCCATCGGCTACACCCACGAGTACGACATCGGCCTGTATCTCAAGCGCGCGCTGGTGCTGGCGGCGTGGCTGGGGAACGGCTCCCAGCACCGGCGCAGGCACTTTGCCTTGTCCTCGGTCCACCCAGGAGAGCACCATGAGCCATTCAAGACGTGACGCCATCGCCCGCCTGGGCGCCCTGGCCCTGGCCGGCGCGCTGCCGCGGCTGTCGCAGGGGCAAACCCTGGAGACGGCAAGGATCATCACGGGGTTCGCGCCCGGCGGCGTTTCAGACACGGTCTCGCGCGCCGTCGCGCAGAAACTGGCGCCCGGCTACGCCCGCAGCGTGGTGGTGGAGAACCGCACCGGTGCCGGCGGGCAGATCGCGGTCCAGTACGTCAAGGACCAACCGGCCGACGGGACCACCATCCTGCACACCAGCATGTCGATGCTGGGGATCTTTCCGCACACGTACAAGAAATTGCCCTACGACCCGCGCGAGGTGACGCCGGTGTCCATGACGAGCCTGATCGAATTCGGCATCGCGGTGGGTCCGGCGGTGCCCGCGAGCGTGCATACGGCGACGGACTTCTTTGCCTGGTGCAAGGCCAATCCGGGCAAGGCCAGCTTCGGGACGCCGGCCAACGGTTCGGCGCCGCACATGGCAGGCGTGCTGATGGGCCGCCAGGCCGGCGTGGACATGACGCACGTCGCTTTCCGCGGCAGCCAGCCAGCCATCCTCGACATGATCGGGGGGCAGCTTCCCGCCGTCATCTGTCCGGTCGGTGAGTTCAGCCAGCACATCGCCGCCGGCCGCTGCCGCGTCATCGGCACCGGTGGGCAGCAGCGCAGCAAATTCGCGCCCACGGTCGCCACCCTTTCCGAACAGGGGTTCAAGGACATGGTGTTCACCGAGACCGACGGCTTGTACGTACCGGCGCGCACGCCACGCGAAATCGTGCTCCGCCTGAACAGCGCCATTCGTGCCGCGGTCGCGCACAAGGACGTGGTGGATCGGCTGGCCGTGGTGGGGCTGGACGCGCAATCCTCGACACCGGAGGAATACGCGGCCATGTTGCAGCAGTACACGGCGGAGTGGGGTGTCCGGGTGAAGGCCGTCGGCTTCACCGCCGAAAGCTGAGGGCTTTGCGAAAAATGGAACTTGCGCTTCCCGCCACCCTCGGCGACATGATCGAGGACAACGCGCGCCAGTATCCCAACGACATCGCCTTCATCTGCGGCGATACGCGCCTGACCCATCGTGCGTTCGCTGCCCGGGCCAGGCAGCTGGCGAGCGGCCTGCACAAGCTGGGTGCGCGCCGGCAGGATCGCATTGCGATCCTGTCCCAGAACCGGCTGGAGTTCAACGAGGTCTACGGCGCCGGCGAGCTGGCCGGCTACATCACCGCCACCGTCAACTTCCGGCTGGCCGCGCCGGAGATCGAATGGATCGTCAACGATGCGTCGCCGCGCATCTTCGTCTTCGAGAAGGAATACCTGCCGCTGGTGCAGCAGCTGCGGCCGCGGCTGGGCAGCGTCGAGGCCTTCATCTGCATCGACGGCGAAGCCGACGGGGTGCTCTCGTACGAGCAGGTCCTTGCCAGTGGCGATGAGGCAGGCCCACCGTTTCGCGCCCGGCCCGAGGACATTGCCTACATCATCTACACCAGCGGCACCACCGGCCGGCCCAAGGGCTGCATGCTGGGACAGCGCGAGGAACGCAATACGGCGCTGATGATGAACCACTCGCAGCGCAGCGCCCCCGGCGACGTCACGCTGCTGATGATGCCGTTCTTCCACGTCGGCGCCAAGCACATGGCGAACACCCAGCATATCTACGGCGGCACGGTCGTCGTGCAGCGCGGCTTCGATGCCAGGGCGGTGCTGGAAGCGATCCAGCGCGAACGTGTGACGGTTGCGCTTATGGCGCCGATCATGGTGCAGGGGATGCTCGAGTACCCAAAGCTGGCGCAGTACGACCTGAGCAGCCTGCACACCATCATCTACGCCGCCGCGCCGATGCCGACGCCGGTGCTGCGTCAGGGCTTGCGCCAGGTGGGGAACGTGTTCGTCAACATGTATGGCCAGACCGAAATCTCGTCGACCGCCCTGATGCAATCGCTGCATCGCCCGGACGGCACCGAAGCGGAACGCGCGCGCCTGGGCTCGGTCGGCCAGCCTTTCCTGGGCACCCGCATCCGCATCGTGGACGACGCCGGCCGTGACTGTCCGCAGGGCATGCCCGGCGAGATCCTGGTCAGGAACGAGGGGCACTTCCGGGGCTACTGGAACAACACGGCCGCCACGCTCGAAACCCTGCGCGACGGCTGGGTGCATTCGGGGGACATCGGCAAGCTGGATGACGAAGGCTTTCTTTACCTGGTGGACCGCAAGAAGGACATGATCATTTCGGGCGGCGAAAACATCTATTCCCGCGAAGTCGAGGAGGCGCTGGTGCAGCACCCCGCGGTCTCCGAGGCGGCAGTGGTCGGCGTGCCGGATGCGAAATGGGGCGAGGCGGTCTGCGCGGTGGTCGTGCTGCGGCCCGCGCATGACGCCGATGAAAGCGCTCTCATTGCGCATTGCCGGACGCTGATCGCCAGCTACAAGAAGCCGAAGTTCGTTGTCTTCGCCCGGGAAATTCCCAAGATGCCCAATGGCAAGACCGACAAGATCCAGCTGCGCCGGGCCCACGCGTCGCTGGGCAGCTGAGAGGAGACGGTGCGATGAGCTTCTACGAATCGGCTGAAGTCGCGGCGGTCCGCCAGGCGGCGCGCAAGTTCGCCGCCGAAGTCGCGCCGCCCGAGAAGGCGGCCGAATGGGACCTGGCCAACGAGGTGCCGCGCGAACTGCTGCTGCAGATGGCGAGCCTGGGTTTCAGCGGCCTGGTGGTGCCCACCGAATATGGCGGACGCGGCCGCCACGTGATGGGCTTCCTGGCCGTCATCGAAGAACTCGCGCGGCGCAGCTTCGGCCTGTCCACGCTGTACGCCTTAAATGCCGGTTACGGCGGGCTGAACCTTTCGGTTTCCGGCAGCGAGGAGCAGAAGCGGCGCTTCCTGCCCGACATCCTGGCCGGCCGCCTGATGTTCGCGTACGGCCTGTCCGAGCCGGATGTCGGCGCCGACCTGGCCAGCGTGAGCACCACGGTGCAGCGCAAGGGCGACCAGGTCGTCGTCCGCGGCCGGAAGCGCTGGACCTCGGGCGCCCAGCATGCGGACTACATCATTTGCCTGGCGCGCAGCGGACCGGAAGGGGAGCGGCACAGGAACCTGTCAATGGTGCTGGTTCCGACTTCGGCGCCGGGCGTGCAGATCACCAACATCCGGATCCTCGGCAGCGGCGGGAACGCCCCGGCGGACGTGGTGTTCGACGACGTGACAGTGCCGCTCGCCGATGTGATGGGCGGCGAGGCCGGTTGGAACGAAGGCTGGAGCCAGCTGGTCGGCCCGGCACTGGAAATCGAGAAGATCCAGCCCGCCGCGATGGCGCTCGGCATCGCCGAAGCTGCGGTCGAAGAAGCCTGGACCTACAGTGAGCAACGCAGGCAGTTCGGCCGCGTCATCAGCGCCAACCAGTCGATCCGCCACGACCTGGCCGATGCCCGCACCATGCTGCACGCCTGCCGCCTCATGCTGCAGGACGCCGCCTGGCGGGTCGACCATCGCGAGGCGAGCGCGGTCGAGACCTGCATGACCAAGCTTTTCCTCTCCGAGCAATGCCGCGACGTGGTGCTCTCGTGCCAGCAGGTGATGGGCGCGCCCGGCTACGCCGCGGGACACCAGATGGAACGGCTGGTGCGCGACAGCCTGTGCTTCCCGATCATCGGCGGCTCCTCTGCCATCCAGCGCAACAACATCAGCAACCTCTTGAAGCTCGCCCGCGGCTGACGCGGGCAAAAGGAGACAGGCATGAGAAGAGTGGTCACGGGACACGACAGCAACGGCAAGGCCGTTGTGCTGAGCGACGGCAATCCGGGCGTGGAGTCGTCCAGCCAGACGCGCAAGGCGGTGAACGTCTGGTTCACCGATGCGACGCCGGCGCCGCTGGCGGCCGGCCCGGCGGAAACCATCGACCGTCCCTACTCGATCGTTCCGTCGCCCGGGGGTACTTCCTTTCGCCTCTTCGAACTGCCGCCCGACGAGCAGGCGATCGGCGGCCGATCGCCTGCCGAAATCAAGGCGGCGTTCAACGCCGCCGGCGGCGGCTCGTTTTCCACGACCAAGGCGGATTCACCGCACCCCCTGATGCACCGGACCGAAACCATCGATTACGGCATCGTGCTGGAAGGCGAGATCTTCCTGCTCGTCGACGACGCGGAGGTTCACCTGAAGCAAGGCGACGTGATCGTCCAGCGCGGCACCAACCACGCGTGGAGCAACCGTTCCGGTGCCGTGTGCCGAATGGCCTTCGTCGTGGTCGACGGCAAGTTCGAGCCGGAACTGGCGAAAGCGCTGGCGTGAGCCGGCCCATCCCGAGGAATCCAACATGACCCTGCGCCGAAACCTGCTTCGCGCGATTGCCGCCGCAACCGCAATCGGCCTCCTGCCCGCCGCGTGGGCAGCCTACCCGGACAAGCCGATCCGGCTGGTGGTCCCATACGCAGCCGGGGGCGGCGCGGACGTGCTGGGCCGCTTCCTTGGGCAGAAATTGAGCGAGAGGCTGGGCGTTCCGGTGATCGTCGAGAACAAACCGGGTGCGAGCACGCTGATCGGCGGCGAGTTCGTCGCCAAGGCGCCGGCCGACGGCTACACCCTCCTGATGGGCACGTCGTCGATGGCGCTGCTGCCCCTGCGCAAGCAGGGCACGACGGTCGACATGCGCAAGGACCTGGCGCCGATCTCCGCTTTCGCCGAGACGCCTTATGTGATCCTGGCCAACGTCAACGCGCCCTTCAAGACGCTGCCGGAGATGGTCGCGTATGCGAAAGCGAATCCCGGGAAACTCAGCTACGGCGTGAACGGCGCCGGCACCTCCACGCACCTCGTGGGGGAATACTTCAACAGCATGGCGGGCATCAAGATGACGGCCGTCCCGTACAAGGGCAGCGGACCCCAGACCATCGGCCTGCTGGGGGGCGAGACGCTGGTCTCGGTGGATGGCATCGGCGCCACCAATCCGCACATCAAGGAAGGCAAGATCAACCTCCTGGCGACCACGGGCAGCGCGCGCAGCAACATCTTTCCGAACGCGCCTACGGTATCCGAGTCGATCCCCGGCTTCGTCGTGAACGGCTGGTATGGGCTGATGGCGACGCCTGGCACGCCGAAGGAGGCCATCGACAAGTTGCAGGCCGCGGTGGCCGCCATCGCGGCGCAACCCGATGTGCGTGAACGCCTGGCGGGCCTTTCCCTCAATGCCGTGAGCACCACGCCCGCGGAGTACAAGCGGCTGATCGAGGCCGACGTGGACAAGTGGACCAAGGTGGTCCGCGAAGCCAACCTGGTGCTCGAATAGGCGCCGGATGCCTCAGGTGGCGGTGAGGCCGCTGTCCACCGGCAGGATGTGGCCCGTCACCCGGCGGGACTCGTCCGAGGCGAGATAGAGGGCGGCCAACGCCACGTCGATCGGCTCGGCGGGACCCAGCAGGTTGCGTCCGTCGTTGCCCGGCTGGCGGTTCTTGCGCAGTTCCATCACCCGCGGTGTCATGGTGGTGGTGGGCGCCAGCGCGTTCACCCGCACCTTCATCGGCGCGAACTCCACGGCCATCGACCGGGTGAGCGCGACCAATCCACCCTTGGATGCAGTGTAGGCATCCAGGCGATGCAGTCCCATCAGCGCGACGACCGATGCGGTATTGATCACGGAGCCGCCGCCGGCCTTCGCGATCTCGGGAATGCCGTGCCGGCAGCAGAGCCACGCGCCGAACAGGTTCAAGCGGATGGCGCGCCAGAATTCCTCCGCGGGCGCCTCCGTGACGGGGCCGTCGGCGGCGCTGGAGGCGCCGGCATTGTTGTACAGCACGTCGAGCTTTCCGTAGGTGGCAGTCGCCGCCTGGATCGCAGCCTGCACCGAAGCTTCATCGGTCACGTCGGTCTGGATGAAGACCGCCTGCCCGCCGGCGGAGCGGATCTGGCTTTCAACGGCCCGGCCGTCTTCCGCCTTGAGTTCGGCCACCACGATGCGCGCACCCTCGCGCGCAAAGAGGCGGGCGGCTTCCGCGCCGATGCCGTTGGCCGCGCCCGTGATCAGGGCCACCTTGCCTTCGAGTCTGCCCATGCGTGCCTCCGTGCTGTGAGCTGCGTAGTGTCGGCGCATCCGCGCCCGTTGACGCATCACACTCCTGCGGAATTGGCGGAGGGCCGGTCGCCGCCGTTGGGAGCCACTCCACGGCCGCCGGAGCGAGCGCAGCGGTCAGGACGGGAAGTGGTTCGCCAGGGTGTCCCGCATGATCCCGAGCAGTTCCGCGCGCCGCTTCTTCTGGACTTCGCTGATGCCGCCGAGGCCGATGACCAGCGCCTGGCCGCCATCCGTCACGGGGAGCGGCATGGCGAGTACGGCGCCCCCGGGCGTGACCAGGTCGGAGGTGAAGGCATAACCCAGGCGCCTCACTTCCGCGATGGTTTGCAGCAGGTCGTCCGTCGCGACCGTGGGAGCCTTGATCGCGCCGCTGCGCACCTCGGCGTTGACGCGGTGCGCGACCTTTCGCACTTCGGCATCCGTAAGGGCGCTCAGGAGTGCATAGCCCGTGCCGGACGCGGCAACAGGGCGCAGCGCGCCCCGCGTCACGTGCAGCCGGGCGCTGCTCGTTGCCTGCAGCACGTGGATGTACTGGGCCCACACGCCGTTCTGGATCGCGAGCATCACGGCGTCGCCGGTGCGCTGTTGCAGGTCTTCCATGCAACGCAGCGCGACTCCCCCCATGAACAGCGGGCTGTTCACCCAGTTGCCGAGGAGCGCGACCCGGCAGCTGGGCGTGTAGGAGCGCGCACCGCGGTCGAAATGCAGGTAACCCATGGCGACGAGGCTGCGCAGCAGCGAGGAAGTACTGGACTGCGGCAGTCCAAGGGTTTCGGAGATCTCGATCACGTTGGCATGCCGCTGGATCTCGTCGAAGTACTCGAGGACCTGCAATGCCCGGGCCGCCGATTTCACGACTCCTCCCGGCAGTGGTGGCCTCGAGCCCACGGCAGGTTTCTTCTCGGGAATCCATTTCTTGCTCATGGTGCAATGTACTTTCCAGGGCCTATCGAGCGGCCAGGCAAACGCCGGCGACACCTGCCATGACGAGTATCAATCCTGCCTGCTCGATGGTGGAGATCCGCTCGTGCATCATGCGTCTGGAGACCACGTAACTCAGGACAACCTCGACCATGCTCAACGCGCGGACGTCGGCAGCAGGCCTGAGGATGTAAGCCGTGACTCCGGTGACGGAGGCCACCGCTCCAGCAAGACCGGCGATGGCGGATATGCGCCAGGAACTGAAGACCAGCAGCAACTGCGGCCGCGACCGCCAAGCCATCCACCCGCAAATGACTGCCGACTGCAGGGCTTGCGCCAGCAGGATCGTCCAGCCGCCCGCGTACCAGACCGAGTAGGGCCCGGCGCGCATGAATTCGAGCCCGGCTGCCCGATACGATATGACGGCTACCGCGAAGCAGCCGCCGGCACCAAGTCCGCATAGCGCTGCCGGGCCGAGCCCGCGCCATCCTGCGGAGGCGCTGAACTGCATCCTGGGAATTGCGAGCAGAACGACTCCCGCAACGGCGACCGTCATCGCGACCAGCGCCGGTGCCGTGGGCAGTTCATGGAGGAGGAGAGCACCAAGGCCGGCGACCTGCAGGACTTCCGTCTTCGAGTAGGTGACCGCGATGACGAAATTTCCACGCTGCATCGAAGCCACGAGCAGCGCCGTCGCCATGGCTTGCGCCAGCGCGCCCAGTACCAGCCATGCTGCGTAGGCACCGGTGACATGCGGCACGGCGGTGCCAGGGTCGGACGCCACTTGCAGGACCAGGACGTACGCGAATGCAAATGGCAGTCCGTACAGGAACCGCACCAGGGTCGCGGCCATGGGCCCTGCAGTGCCGGTCAGCGAGCGTTGCGCTGCGTTTCTGGTGGTCTGGGCGATGGCCGAAAAAAGGACCACCGGGATCCACAGCCACGATGGTGCTTCAGCCATGGATCATGGCGAGGCCCGCGCCGGCACTATCTCTTGATCCCGGTTCCGGTCAGCTCCACCAGCCTGGACCAGCGCTTCGAGTCTTCGTCCAGGAAGGCCTTGTATTCCGCCGGAGTGCTGGTGGCGGTGAGGGCGCCGTTCTCGCGCAAGCGCTCGCGCGGCTCCGGCCGGTTCAGCGAGGTCTGCACGGCCGCGGAAAGCCGTTCGACGATCGCCCTCGGCGTGCCCGCGGGCGCGACGAGCCCCAGCCATGGCACGGCCTCGAGGAAGCGGGGATATCCGGCTTCCGCCATGGTCGGGATGTTCGGCATGTCCGGGTGGCGCACCGGCGTGCCGGAGGCAAGCACCTTGATCTTGCCGCCCTTCAGCATTTCGGGCACGCCGATCGTCGGGTAGAAGGACATCGAGACGCGGCCGGCCATCACCTCGAGGGCAACCTGTCCGTTGCTCTTGAACGGTACGTGGAGCAGCTTGGTGCCGGTGATCTGCTCGAACAGCGCGCCGGCCAGGTGGCCCGACGAGCCGATGCCCGACGATCCATAGGAGATGCCCTCCGGCTGCGCCTTGGCCGCGCGCACGACGTCCTGGACGGAGTTCAGGTGCGACTCCGTGCCGGTGATGAGCACCAGCGGCAGGATCACGACCTGCGAGATCGGGGCGAAGTCCTTCAGTTCGTAGCGCACCTTCTCGATCATCAGGGGGTTGATCAGGTGGGCGTGCGTGAACATCAGGAGGGTCAGGCCATCGGGTGCCGACTGGCCGACGACGTCGGCGGCGATGTTTCCGCTGGCACCGGGTCTGTTCTCGACGATCACGGGCTGCTTCAGCTCCGCCGAAAGCTCCTTGGCCAGGTGGCGGGCAATGATGTCGGTCGGCCCTCCCGCGCTGTAGCCCGCGATGAGGTGGATCGGCTTGTCGCTGTTGCCGATCTGGGCGGATGCACCGCCGCCAGCGGCGAGCGCGATCATGCCGAGGGAGAAATTTCGTCTAGACGTCATGGGTGTCTCCAGGTGTCGGTGTCGCGCGTGGAGTCCCACGCGCGTTCGTTGGAAAGCGCTTTGAGCTTGTGGCGCTCGATTTCGAGCTTGGTGGTCGAGCGCGGGAAATCGGCCACGAACTCGATGTACCGGGGCACCTTGAAAGCCGCGATGCGCGTGCGGCACCATTGCGCCAGCGCGGCGGGGTGGATGGCATAGTCCGGCTCGGCGATCACGAAGGCCTTGATCTCTTCTTCGCCGACGTCAGAGGGCACGCCCACTGCCACGACGTCCTTGACGCCGGGATACTGCCGCACGAGCGCCTCGATCTCGTAGGCCGAGACGTTCTCGCCGCGCCGGCGCATCCAGTGCACCTGGCGGCCGGTGAAGTACAGGTCGCCGTCCTCATCGAGGTGGCCGAGGTCGCCTGTGTGCAGCCACAGGTTGCGAAAGGTTTCCACCGTCTTCTTCTCGTTGTTCAGGTAGCCCGCCATGAAGATGTGCGGGACCCGCGGGCGCAGGCAGATCTGCCCCACGGCGCCGGGCGGCAGCGGCAGGTCGCGCTCGTCGACGATCTGCAGGTCGGCCCAGCCGCAGCCGTTGCCGTTGGACAGCGGCTTGGACGAGTTGGGCTTGCCGTGGATGATCACCGTGCCCCCGCCCTCCGACAGCGAGTAGACGTTGATCAGTTCGATGCCGAAGCGCTCGGCGAACAGCGGCGGAATGTGTTCCGGCAATTGCAGGATCGGCGCCAGGCATACCCGCACGCTGTTGTCCTTCTCGTCCGGGTTCTCGGGCGCCTGCGCCAGCAGCAGCATGATCGTGCCGATCATGTCGATCACCGTCGACTTCGTCTCGCGGATGCGGCGCCAGTAGTTGCTCAGGCTGAACTTTGCATCCACCGTCGTCGGGATGCCGCACATGATCGGCCCGAGCACGCCGAGCTGCAGCCCGCCGTTGTGGAACAGCGAGAGCACCGAGTAGTGGCGGTCGCCGGGCCGGATGTCGAAGGTCTCACGGTACCGGTAGGTCGCCGCGATCCACGCGAAGTGGGGCAGGATCACGCCCTTGGGCAGCCCGGTGGTACCGCCGGTGTAGACGACGACGGCCGGGTCCGCGGGCCCGATTTCCACGGCCGGCGGCGCGGCCGTGCCCGAGAGCAGTTGCTCGAAGGAGGCGTAGGCCGGCCTGGCTTCGCCGACGGTGAAGCGCAGGCCGGGCACGTCGGCGCCGGTCGCTTCCACGCGGGCCACGTAGTCCGAAGCCACCACCAGCGCCTTGGGCGCGGCATCGCGCAGGGTGTAGGCGAGGTCGTCGCCGATCAGGCCGGTGTTGACCGGGAACCAGACGGCGCCGATCTTCACCGCGCCGAACCAGGTGAGGATCTGCTCCAGCGAATTCGGCAGCATCGAGGCGACGTGGTCGCCCTTGCGGATGCCCAGCCCGTGCAGGTTGGCCGCCACGCGGTCGGCCAGGCCGACCAGTTCGCCATACGTCATCCTGCGGCCGCAGATCTCGATGGCGAACTGGTCGCGCTGGTCGCGCGCCCGCTCGTCGAGCAGCTGGCCGATCGTTTCCCACTCCATGCGGGCGCCGTTCACTGTCAGTTCAAGGGACACGCGTTCCTCCGGGAAGTGTGGCGACGGGCAGGGCGCGGTCCCCCACCCGTTCGAAAGCGATGACGACGGAGTCGCCGATGCGGGCGGCGGTGGCGCCGGCCGCGAAGGTGACGAGCATGCGCACGCCTTCCTCGAGTTCGACGTAGCCGGTCGTGTAAGGCGCCGGCCGGCCCGCTGCAGTCACGGTGCTGCGGTGCACGGTGGTCACGGCGTGGACGGTGCCGTTGCGGCGCGACTCGCGCCACTCCATCGCGGTGGAGCACGCAGGGCAGGCCGTGCGGGCGACGAAGGTGCGGCTTCCGCAGGCCGGGCAGGCGCGGTAAAGCAGCACGCCGCGCTCGCCCGCTTCCCACCATTCCCGCATCAGTGCGCTCATGCCGGCGCTCCGAGGATCAGGGTGCCCGACCCGTGGCGGGCATCCAGCGTGCCGCCGATGCCGCAAGCGAGTCCGACCTTGGCGTCCTTGACCTGGCGGGCGCCGGCTTCACCGCGCAGCTGCCTGACGGTTTCTACCACCAGGAAGATGCCGCGCATGCCGGGGTGGTTGTTGCGCAGGCCGCCGCCGTCCATGTTGGTGGGCAACTTGCCGCCAGGGCGCAGAACACCCGAGGCCGCCAAGGCGCCGCCTTCGCCCTTGGCGCAGAAGCCCAGGTCTTCCAGCAGCGTCAGCACCGTGATGGTGAAGGAGTCGTACAGCATGCAGAAGTCGACGTCGCGCGGGGCCAGGCCGCTCTCGCGGAAGGCGGCCGCGCCCGACATGCGCGCGGCAGACTCGGTGAAACGCAGCGCCGAACTCGTGTCGCGGTGCGCCAGGTATTCGCCGGCGCCAAGGATGCGCACCGCGCCGGCGCGGCAGTCGCGCGCGATGTCGTTGCGGGCGACCACCAGCGCGCCGCCGCCGTCGGTGATCACGCAGCACATGCCGGCGGTGAGCGGCGTGGCCACCGGCGCCGACGCCAGCACGTCGGCGATGGTGACGGTGCCTTGCCGCAGCGCCTGCGGATTCATCGCGCCCCATTCGCTGGCGGCCACTGCCGGTGCGGCCAGCTGCTCCGGCGTGGTGCCATATTCGTGCATGTGGCGGCTGGCGAACATGGCGTAGCGCGCCGCGACCGTGGCGCCGTGCGCCGTCTCGCGTTCGTCCGCGATCTCGTCCATCACGCCGCCGGTGCCGATGCCGACGCGTCCCGATTTCGACAGGCTGCCGTAGACGACCAGGGCCACGTTGCAGGCGCCGCTTTCGATCGCGCGTACCGCGTGGTGCACGTGGGCGAGGAAGGCGGTGCCGCCGATGCGGGTGGTGTCGGACCAGCGCGGCTCGATACCGAGCTGCTCGGCCAGCAACAGCGCCGGCACCAGCCCTGGCAGGTTCGCCATGAACAGGCCGTCGACCTGGCTGGCGTGCAGGCCGGCATCGGCCAGCGCGCCATGCGCGGCCTGGGCGAAGACGTCGATCAAGGCCATGTCCGGCAGCGTGCGCTGCGGGATTTCGTAGGCGCCGACGATGCCGGCGCCGAGCTTTGCGGCGGTTGCCATGCGTTGTCGCAGCGGCCGCGTCAGGCGGCGCGCAGCAGGGCCGCGTTCTTCGGCCTGGCCGGGCCGAAGGGCTCATCGCCCTCGATCTCCACCCGGTACATCTCCCGGCGGAAGCCGAGGTAGTCGTCCAGCGCCAGGTGCTGCGTGCAGCGGTTGTCCCAGAGCGCCAGCGTGCCCCGGCTCCAGCGGTAGCGGCAGCTCAGGAGCTCCTGCGTCGCCAGCTCCTGGAAGAACTTCATCAGCGGCGCGCTCTCCTCCGGCGTCATGTCCTCGAAGCGGCGCCCGTAGTCGAGCCCGGTGATCCACAACGCCTTGCGGCCGGTTTCGGGATGGATGCGCACCAGCGGATGCACGCGCTCCTTGACCGCTTCCTTGGCCGCATCCGGCAGCACCGTCAGCCCGGCGCCGCCGGCCTTGGCCGTCGCGTAATGCACGGCACTGTGCACCACCGTCAGCGATTCGGCCAGGCGCTTCATGCCGGCACTCAGCATGTCGTACGCCAGGTACAGGTTGCAGAACAGCGTGTCGCCACCGTAGGGCGGCACGTCCTTGGAGTACAGGGAAGAGCCCATCGGCGGCCGCTCGTCGAAACTGGAGTCCGAGTGCCAGCGGCGGCCGATCACCTGCACGTCCTCGTCCTTCTCGCGCTTGAGCAGCAGCACTTCCGGGTACTGCTCCATCGTCTTCAGGAACGGATGGCGCGTGAGGGGCCCGAAGCGCCGCGCGAAGTCGCACTGGTGCTGCGGCGTGATGTCCTGGTCGGCGATGAACACCACCAGGTTGTCCAGGAAGGCCTGGCGGATTTCCGCGAACACCTCGTCGGCCAGCGGCTTCGACAGGTCGACGCCGCGGATCTCCGCGCCTAGTGCGCCGGCCAGGGGCCGCACATCGATGTGGCGATAGCTGCCCGTGCGGATGTTCTGGATCGAAACGCGTTCTGGCATGTGGGTCTCCTGGTTCCGGCAGCTGGTTCCGACGCTCAGTGCCGGTACGAAGGGTCGATGCGGTCCAGCCGCCGCAGCAGCGCGGTCCAGGCCAGCTCGCCATTGACGACGGGGTCGTCCTTGCGCGCCTGGTACTTGGCGTAGGTTCGCTCCATCACCTGCCGCGGCGGCAGGGTGAGCTCGCTGTTGCTGGCCATCGCCATCAGCTGCACCTGGCAGGCGCGCTCCAGGCGGTACAGCAGGCTGAAGGCCTCGCCCACGCTGCGGCCACCGACCAGCAGGCCGTGGTTGCGCAGGATCATGGCGTTGTTGCCGCCGAGGTCGCGCACGATGCGCTGCTGCTCGTCGAGCTCGTCGGCGATGCCCTCGAAGTCGTGGTACGCGAGGTGCAGGAACGGCATGGCGGTCTGCGCCATGGGCACCAGGCCGCCCTTCAGTGCCGAGACGGCCATGCCGGCCGGTGTGTGGGTGTGGGCGACGCAGGCGATCTCGGGGCGGGCCTTGTGAACCGCCCCGTGAATCACGAAGCCGGCGGCGTTGACGCCGTAGCCGCTGGTGTTGAGGATCGTCCGGCCCTCGACGTCGATCTTGATCAGGCTGGAAGCATCGATCTCGTCATAGAGCATGCCGAAAGGGTTGATCAGGAACTGGTCGTGCGTGCCGGGAACGCGGCACGAGATGTGGTTCGCGATCAGGTCCGTCATGCCGAACAGCTCGGTCAGCCGGTAGCAGGCCGCCAGCTCCACGCGCGCCTGCCATTCCGCGGCAGAGACCTGACCGCGGACCTCGCTGGGCGGCGCGGTGGCGCTTGACGCTTCCATGGCTCCTCCGGATCTGGCGAGGCGGCAAACCGCCGCATTCACAAACCAGTTGGATAGTATAAAAGCGTCGGCGCAGCCAGGAAGCTGGAAAACCCCTAGGAGCCCTGGGCGCGCTGGCTGCGCCGCCGGTTCACTACCGCGGGTAGGGCAGGAATTTCTTCTGCTTCATGTCCAGCAGGATCGGGTAGCCGGTCACTTCGGACAGGTGCTGCTTACCGGAGAAGCTGATCGGCGGCATGATGCCGGTCTTGAAGGCCTTCAGGCCCTCGAGCTTGGCCATCGTGCAGGCCCGCGTGAGGTTGCGGCCGCATTGCTTCATGCCCTCCGCCAGCACTTTCATCGCCACGTAGCCGATGGCGGTGTAGCGGTTCATCTTCGGCAGGTCGGCGGGGTTGGCGTGCTTCTTCGCCAGCGCCAGGAAACCGGCCATCGACGGGTCGTCCAGCGAAGGCACGAAGTCGTACAGCAGCATGCCGTCGCCTTCTTCCCCGACCAGGTCGATCATGGGCGGGAAGTGCGACAGCCAGAGCGTGCTGACGAACAGGTTCATGCCCAGCTTCTTCGACTCGCGGATGATGCTGGCCTGCATGGCGGGAAAGGTGCCGAGGAAGATGGCGTTGGCGCCGGATTCCTTGACGCGCAGCACTTCCGCCGAGAAATCCGTCTGGCCACGCTTGTGCCGCTGGACGTTCACGACCTGCTGGTTCAGTTCCTTGGCGCCGCGCACGAAGCCGACCTCCTGGTCGATGCCGCTTTCGTCGTCCTGCACGATCACGGCCCATTTCAGGCCGGGCTTTTTCGCCGCGATGAACTTCATCAGGTCGAACGACGCGTCGCGGTAGGCCATGCCGATGCCGAAGTGCGTCTTGCGCACCGGGTCGAAGGTGGCCAGGCTGGCCACCAGCGGCGTCACCGACGGGATGCCCTTTTCTTCCAGCATCGGCAGCACGGCCAGCGTGCTGGCGGCGCCGGAGGCGGAGGTGAGCGCGAAGATCTTGTCCACGTCGATCAGCTTCTGCACCTGCTGCACCGTGCGCGCCGGCACGTAGCCGTCGTCCTCGGGCACGAATTTGATCATGCGGCCGTTGATGCCGCCGGCCGCGTTGATCTCCGCCGCCGCGATCTGCGAGCCGATCGCGGTTGCATAGCCGAGCACGCCGGCCGGGCCGGTGAACGGCGTGGTCGCGCCGACCACGATCTCCTTGTCGGTCACGCCGGGGTCCTGGGCCCACGCCGCCGTGGCACAGACACAAGCCGCAAGTGCGGCCATCATCAAACGTTTCATCTTGTCTCCTGGTGGTTGGTTGGTCTACGGATGCGGAAAGCCGGCAATCAGCTGGAACGCTTTGTCAAGGGCCACTCGGACCAGTAGCGCTTGGTGCGGGTCCACTGCGCCGCCAGGCCTTCCGGCTCGAAACGCAGGAAGCCCATGATCAGCAGCGCATAGATGACGGCCCGCAGTTCCTGCGCATGGGCCGCCGACAGGCCCGCGAGCGAGGCACCGGCGACCGAGAACACCAGCCGGCTCAGGTCGGGCAGGATCGTGATGAGGAAGGCGCCGAGCACCGCGCCGCGCACGCTGGCCAGGCCGCCGACGATGATCATCGCCAGCGCCTCGACGCTGGTCAGCACGCCGAAGGCGTCGATGTTCACGTAGCGGATGTGGATCGCCAGCAGCGCGCCCGCCACGCCCGTGAGGAAGGCGCTGACCGCGAAGGCCAGCAGCTTGTAGTAGACGAGGTTGATCCCCATCAGGATGGCGGCGATGTCGTAGTCGCGGATCGATGACCAGGCCCGGCCCACGCGGCTGCGCAGCAGGTTGAGCGCGCCCAGCACCGACAGCACCAGCGTGCCCAGGCACAGGTAGTACACCGCCGTCGGCGTGTCGATCGGCAGCCCGAGCAGCGAAGTGCGCTTGACCGAGATGCCGCCGGAGCCGCCGGTCAGGCTCTCGGCCTGCAGGATGATGTTGGTGACGATGATCGAGAACGCCAGCGTCGTCACCGCCAGGTACAGGCCCTTCAGCCGCAGCGACGGGATGCCGACCAGCGCACTGAAGGCCGCGGCCATCGCACCCGAGGCGATGATCGCCGTCGCCAGTTCCACGTTGTACTTCGAGGTGAGGATGGCCGTGGTGTACGCGCCGATGGCGAGGAAGCCGGCGTGGCCCAGCGAGATCAGCCCGGTGGTGCCGGTCACCAGGTTGAGGCCGATCGCACCGACCGCGGCGATGAAGACCAGCGTCGCGTAGGTGGCGATGTAGGTGGGCAGCAGCAGCGGCAGCGCGATCAGCGCCGCCAGCAGCACGCCGTACCAGACCCAGCCGTCGCGGTAGGGGATGAGGCGAGTCAGCTCGCCGTAGGTTTCCTGGTAGGTTGCGGTACGCATCAGACCCTCTCGATGTCTTTTTCGCCAAACAGGCCGTAGGGCCGGACCATCAGGACGACCAGGATCACCGCGAAGCCCGCGATTTCCTTGTAGCCGGTGCCGAGGTAGCCGCCGGCGAGGTTCTCGATCACGCCGATCAGCACGCCCGCGAAGCCGGCGCCGATGACGGAGTCGAGTCCGCCCATCACCGCGGCCGGGAAGGCCCGGATGCCGATGTCGCTCATCTCGATGCCGATGTTGTTGATCATGGCCAGCAGCACGCCGGCCGTGCCCGCCATCAGCGCGGACATGATCCAGGCCAGCCGGTAGATGCGGCTGGGCGCCGCCCCCATCAGCATGGCCGTGGTCGGGTCGGCGGCGGTGGCGCGCATCGCGATGCCGATCACGTTGAAGCGCAGGAAAGCCCACACCGCCACGCACATCGCGGCATAGATGACGATCAGCCAGACCTGCGCGGCCGCGAGCCGCACGCCGAGGATCTGCAGGCCGCCCGAGCCGAGGCTGACCGGGAAGCGGTGCGGATCGACGCCCCAGACCATGCCGACGATGGCGCGGATCAGCACCGCGAGCGCGATGGTGAGCATCACGATCGAGAACACCGGCTGCCCCAGCATCGGCCGGATCACCAGCCGCTCCAGCAGGTAGCCGAGCACGATCGCGGCGACGATCACGGTGGCGACGGCGGCCACCGCGCTGCCGCCGGTGTGTGTGGCTGCGGTGTAGGCCGTGTAGGCGATCAGCATCATGACCTCGCCCTGCGCGAAGTTCACCACGCGGCTCACCTTGTAGATCATGGCGAAGCCCATCGCCACCATCCCGTACAGCGCGCCGGCGGCGATGCCGGTGATGACCAGTGTCGTGAGGTATTGCATCAGGCCGCCTGCCCGTAGATGGAGGAAATCTCCGTTGCGTACTTCTTCTCGATCACCGAGCGGCGCACCTTCTGGGTGGCCGTGAGCTCGCCGTCGTCGTGGTCGAGTTCCTTCTGCAGGATCACGAACTTGCGCACCCGAGCCACCTGCGCGAACCGTTCGTTGCAGCGATCCACCTCGGCCGCCACCAGCGCCCGCACCTCGGGCAGTTGCGACAGCGACCTGTAGTTGGTGTACGAGAGGTTCTGCGCCGCCGCCCAGTTGCCCACCGCGTCGGTATCGATCTGGATCAACGCCGAGACGAAGTGCCGCTGCTCGCCGATGACGATCGCCTCGCGGATGTAGACGGCTTCCTTCAGCGCGTTCTCCATCTCGGAGGGCGCGATGTTCTTGCCGCCGCTGGTGACGATGATTTCCTTCTTGCGGTCGACGATGCGCAGCTCGCCGGCCGGCATCTGCTCGGCGATGTCGCCGCTGCGCAGCCAGCCGTCGTCACCGAGGATGTTCCGGGTTCCCTGCGCGTCGTGCAGGTAGCCGGCGAACACGGCCGGTCCGCGCAGCAGCACCTCGCCGTCCTCCGCCAGCCGGTACTCCATCCCCGGCAGCGGCGTGCCGACGCCGCCGCTCATGCGGGCATCCTTGTGCTGCGAGAACGACATGCCGCCCTCTGTGAGCCCGTAGGCCTGGTAGGTGGGAAGCCCCAGCACCTCGAAGAAGCGCAGCGTTTCCGGCGACACCGGGGCGGCGCCGCAGATGCGCACCAGCGAGCGGTCGAACCCGAGGTGCTTGGCGATGCTGCGGAACACCAGCAGCCAGAGCACGCCGTACTCGATGCGTTCCAGCCATCCCATTGGCGCCGGGGCGCCCGAGGGCTGGCGATTCGCGTCGCGCACTTTCAGGCGCCGGAAGGCGCGGTCGAACGCCCGGTCCATCGCCCAGCGCTGCAGCCGGGGCGCCTCCTGCGAGCGCACGCGGATCGACTGCTGCATCTTCTGCCAGATGCGCGGCACGCCGAGGAACACGGTGGGGGCGATCTCGCGGATGTTGGACTGCACCGTCTCGATCGACTCGGCGAAGTTGACCACCCCGCCGGTGCTCAGGTGCATGGCCAGCGAGAACAGGCGCTCCGCCAGGTGGCACAGGGGCAGGTAGGAGAGCACTACGTAGTTGTCTTCGTGCAGCCCATGCAGCCGGGTGAACTCGTCGGCCGTGTGGCCGATGTTGCGGTGCGAGAGTTGCGCGCCCTTGGGCTTGCCGGTGGTGCCGGAGGTGTAGACGATGATCGCGACGTCGCTGGCGTCCTGCGCCTCGCAGGCGTGGACCCACTGCGCGTGCGCTTCGTCGGCGGGGCGGCCGTCGGCCAGGGCGCTGACGCGATCGAAGGGCAGCAGGCGCGGATCTTCGTAATGCCGCATGCCCTTCATGTCGACGCAGATGATCCGCTCCAGCTCGGGCAGGCCGCCTTCCTGGCTGCTGGCGTCCAGCACCTTGTCGACCTGCTCCTGGTCGCCGCAGACGATGAAGCGCGCGTTGCAGTGGCGCACCACGTACTGCAGTTCGGGCCAGGGGCTGGTGGGGTAGACGCCGGTGGTGATGCCGCCCAGGGACTGGGCGGCCAGGTCGGCGACCAGCCATTCGGGCGTGTTGTCACCCGCGATCGCCAGCCGGTCGCCCTTGCGGAAGCCGAGCTCCAGCAGGCCCAGCGCAAAGCGCCGCACCTCGGTTTCATACTGCTTCCAGCTCAGGCGCTTCCAGACGCCGAGCTCCTTTTCGCGCATGGCGACGCCATCCGGCTTCAGCCGCGCCCAGTGGCGCAGCCGGTTCGGCATGGTGACCATGGCGCCGGGGGGAGGACGATGCGCGCTCATGCGTGGGCCGTTCCAAGGTAGGCGTTGATGACCTCGGGGTTGGCCGCCACTTCGGCCGGCGCGCCCGAGGCGATCGACTCGCCGAAATTCATCACGTGGACCGAATCGGAGATGTCCATCACGACGCTCATGTCATGCTCGATCATCAGGATGGTCATGCCGAATTCCTCGCGCAGGTCGAGCACGAAGCGGGCGATGTCCTCGGTCTCTTCCTGGTTCATGCCGGACACCATCTCGTCCAGCAGCAGCAGCTTGGGCCGGGTGGCCAGGGCACGTCCCAGCTCCACCCGCTTCTGCAGGCCGTAGGAGAGCTGGCTCACCTTGTGGTGCCGGATCTCCTCGATCTCGAGGAACTCGATGATCTTCTCCACGTGCTCGCGGGCCGCGATTTCCTCGCGCGCCGTGCGGCCGAAGAAGAACGCGCCATCGAGCACGCCGGAGCGCAGTTGCGAATGCATGCCGACCAGCAGGTTCATCACCACGGTTTCGTGGCGGAAGATCGCCAGGTTCTGGAAGGTGCGGCCGATGCCGAGGCCGGCCAGCCGGTGCGGCGGCTGGGCCAGCAGGTCCGTGCCTCGGTAGGCGATGGAGCCACTGCTGACGTTGAACAGGCGGCAGACCGCGTTGAACAGCGTCGTCTTGCCGGCGCCGTTGGGACCGATCAGGCTGGCGATCTCGCCCTCGTGCACGTCGAACGAGACGTTAGCGACGGCCTTCACGCCGCCGAACGACTTGGAGACGGACTTGAGGCTGAGGAGGGGGGCGTTCATGACAGCCACCGCTTGCGCTGCTTGTAGTGCTTGACGTCGCGCATCGACTTGCGTTCGGTCGACGAGCGCATGCCGAGGTAGAACTCCTGGATGTCGCTGTTGCGCAGCAGCGCCGCCGCATCGCCGTCGAGCATCACGCGCCCACGTTCGAGCACGTAGCCGTAGTCGGCGACCTGCAGCGCCAGCCTGGCGTTCTGCTCCACCAGCAGGATGTCGATGTGCTCCTTGCGCAGCAGGGCGATGGTCTCGAAGATGCGTTCGATCACCTTGGGCGCCAGGCCCAGCGAAGGTTCGTCCAGCATCAGCAGCGAGGGCTGCACCATCAGCGCACGGGCAATGGCCACCATTTGCTGCTGCCCGCCCGACAGGTAGCCCGCGACCTGGGTGCGGCGCTCGGTGAGTTCGGGGAACAGCGTGTAGGCGCGCTCCAGTGCCGCGCGACGGGCCGGCCCGCGCAGGGTGCAGCCGCCCATGACCAGGTTCTCTTCCACCGTCAGCGCGGCGAACAGGCGCCGGCCCTCGGGCACGTGGACGACGCCGGCGCGGACGATGTCCTCCGGCGAGCTGCGCCCCAGGTCGACACCCTTGTAGCGGATGCTGCCCCGGACCAGCGAACCCTTTTCGGGAAACAGGACGCCGGAGATCGCCTTCAGCAGCGTGCTCTTGCCGGAGCCATTGGGCCCGAGCAGGCAGACCACGCGGCCGCCATCGACCTTCATCGAGATGTCGCGCACGGCTTCGACGCAGCCGTCGTAGAAGACCTGCGCGTTCAGGATCTCCAGGCCGCCCGCTGGCGGGGTCGGCGCGGAGGTGCGGGGCTGGCCCGTGGCGGGACGCATGCCGGTCTCAAGATCCATGGGCAGGCACCACGCGGACGACGATGTTTTCCGGGCCGCGCACCTGGCCGGAGCCCCATTTCACCGGGCCGGGTTCGCGCTCGAAGTCGGGCATGGCCTGGAGCCATTCCTCGAGTGCGACGCGCACTTCCATGCGTGCCAGGTGGGCGCCCAGGCAGCGGTGCGCGCCAGTGCCGAAGGTGAGGTGCCGGTTGCGCTTGCGCTCCAGCTGCACTTCGTTGGGCTGGTCGAACACCGCGGGGTCGCGGTTGGCCGCCGGGTAGGCGAGGATCACGCGCTCCTGCGCGGCGATGCAGCGTCCGTGCAGTTCGACTTCTTCGCTGGTGATGCGGCCGATGGTGAGCGGGGCGAAGACGCGCAGCAGCTCCTCCACCGCCGTGGTCTTCATCAGCTCGGGCCGGGCGACCAGCTTGGCGCGGTCGTCCGGATGTTCGGCCAGGTGGTAGATGCTGCCGTTGATGGCGTTCCAGGTGGTGTCCGCGCCGGCCAGGATGGTCAGCAGCAGGCTGCCCAGCTTGTGCTTGCGCGAGATCGGCTGGCCGGCTATCGTGGCTTGCGCGAGATGGCTCACCAGGTCGTCGCCGGGCGCGGCAGCGCGCTCGGCCAGCAGCTGGTCGAGGTCGTCGAACGCGTCCCGGAAAGCAGCGCTGCGCAGTTCCTGGTCGAAGGGCCCGAGCTTGATCACGCGGATCGCCCAGTCCATGAACCGGGCCTGGCGATCGTCCGGCACCTGCAGCAGGCGCGTGAGGATGGACAGCGCATACGGCTGCGAGAACTCGCGCGCCACGTCGCCACCGCCCTTGGCCGCCATCGCGGCGATGAGCGTGCGGGCGCGCTCGCGGGCAAAGGGCTCGATGGCGGCGATGCGCGCCGGCGTGAACCACGGCTCGAGCAGGTCACGGTGCGGTTTGTGGTCCGGCGGATCGCTGGTCAGCGGCGCGAAGAACAGGCCGCCGCCGACCTCCGGGATCGGGCCGGCGAATTCGACGGCCCGCGACGACAGCCGGGCGGAGTCGTGCGCGAGCTTGTGGATGTCCTCGTAGGCGGTGGGCAGCCACGACGAGCCCCACTTGTCGCTGTGCGCCACGGGGCAGCCGCTGCCGCGGATGTCATCCCACACCGCGTGCGGGTCGTTCACGTAGCGGTCCGAATACAGGTCGTAGCCGTCCTGCGGCTGCGTCGGGATCGGGGGCTTGTCCATTCTGTCTTGTCTCCTCGGCTGCTTGGCCGTTGTCAGTTCCATTCGTTGAGGACGCTGGCGGTGTCGGCGCCCAACAGGGGTGGCGCCCGCCGGATGTCATTGCCGCCTTCGGAAAAGCGCATCGGGTTGCGCAGCACGCGGATCGATCCCGCCGCGGGATGCTCCATGCGGTGCACCATCGAGTCCGCGACGACCGGATCGGCAAAGGCTTCCTCGACCTGGCGCACCGGCGCGAACACCGCTCCGGCTTCGGACAGCACCGCTTCCCAGTGCGCGTACGGCCTGGCACGCACCAGCGCCGCGATGGATTCGTCGAGGGCGACGCGATGGCGTACGCGCGTGTCGTTGTCCGAGAAGCGGTGGTCGCCGGCCAGGGCTTCGTCGCCCAGGGCCTTCAGCAGCACGCGCCAGAACTTCTCGGTGTGCGCGATCAGCATCAGCAGGCGGCCGTCGGCGGTTTCGTAGGTGTTGTACGGCGCCATCTGGTAGTGGCCGTTGCCCAGGCGCGGCGGCGGTGAACCGGTCGCGAAGAAGTAGGCCTCGCGCGGCGTCATGGCGAAGATGGTCGCGTCCAGCATGGAGACGTCGACCCGCTGGCCGCGGCCGTGGTCGCGCCGGGCATGCAGGGCGGCCAGCACGCCGATGGTGGCAAACAGCGGCGGCACGACGTCGCCCAGCGGAAAGCCGGTCTTCAGCGGACCGCTCTGGGCGGTGCCGGTCAATTGCATGATGCCGGACATCGCCTGCACCGTCGGGTCTAGCGCGGGCCTGTCGCCGTAGGGAGCGTCCTTGCCGAAGCCGGAGATCGCGGTGTAGATGAGGCCCGGGTTGTCACTGGCCAGCGCTTCGTAGCCCAGCCCCCATTTCTCCATGGTGCCCGGGCGGAAGTTCTCCACCACGACGTCGCAGCCGACGATGAGCGCGCGCAGCGCCTCGACGTCGCGCGGCTGCTTCATGTCCAGCACCACGCTGCGCTTGTTGCGGTTCAGCGCCAGGAACACGTCGCTCTCGCCGCCGATGCGAGTGACGCCCACGTGGCGCCCCGCTTCACCCTCGGGCGGCTCGATCTTGATCACGTCGGCGCCAAGGTCGCCCAGCAGCAGGGTGCACAGCGGCCCCGCGACCAGCTGGGTGAGGTCGATCACGCGGATGTCCTTGAGCAGGTTGGTCATGCCGGCTTTCTTCTAGTAGGTCTCGACATGGAAACGTCCCTGCTGCCGCATGGCTTCGCGCTGCGGCGCCCAGCCGCCGCCGCAACCGCGCAGGATGTCTTCGAAGGCTTCTTCCACGCCGGCTTCCATGCCCTTGCGGCCGCAGATGAAGACGTGGGTGGTGGGCGCCAGCAGCAGCAGCTGCAGGCGGTCGGCGCTCACCCGCATCCGGTCCTGCACGTACACGCGCGGCAAGCCCGGCTCCCGGGAGAAGCAGATGTGGTGGTCGAGGAAGCCGGCGGGCAGGCTCTCATGCCGCCCGTAGTAAGGCAGTTCCTCCGGCGTGCGGCCGCCATAGAACATCATCAGCGCGCCACTGGCGTCGCGCATGGCGCGCAGGCGCTGTTCGATGAAGCCGCGGAACGGGGCGACGCCGGTGCCGGTGCATACCATCAGCAGGTTGGCCTCGGGGTCCTGCGGCAGCAGGAAGGTGGTGCCGAAGGGCCCTGTCACCTGCACCCGGTCACCGGCCTTGAGGTCGGCGAGATGGTTGGAGCACAGCCCGGACGGCTCCCGCTTGACGGTGAGGGCGACGGTGTTGGTGCCGTTCTCTTCGCCGCCGCGGGCGCTGGCCACCGAGTAGAGGCGCTCCACGTTCGGGCGCCCGCGCTCGTCGACGCCGGGTGGCAGGATGCCGATGCTCTGGCCTTCCAGCAGCGGCATGCGCTGGCCGCCGAAGTCGAGCACGATGTGGCGCACGTCGTGCAGGTGGGTGCGGGTCGCGCGGCGGTTGGAGAGCACCGTGGCCGTGGCGGGCGTGGTTCGGCCGTACAGCTGCACGGTTGGCGTGGCGGCCGTGGGCGGGGCGATCGGGCCGGGCAGCGCGGCGGGCATCCCGGCGGCCGGCACGGCCTGCGGTGGCAGGTCGAGCCAGCCGAACTGCGCCTGGAGGCTGTAGGGCCGGGCCACCGCGTGCCAGCGGTCCACCGCGCCGGTGGGGCAGGGTGCGACGCAGGCCTTGCAGTGGTTGCAGGTGTCGGCGTTGACCACGTAGTTGTTGTCGTCGTGGGTGATGGCGCCGACCGGGCAGGTTTCCTCGCAGGTGTTGCAGCGGATGCAGATCTCGGGATCGATCAGGTGCTGCACCACGAACGCCGGCTCCCCGGGCGCTGCGGCGAGGAACGCCGGGTCGCTCATTGCAGCACCAGAGCTCGCGCGCCCTGTTCGGCCGCGCAGTAGGCGATGGCGTCGTTGATGCGATCGAGCGGGAAGCGCGCCGTCACCAGTTCCTTCAGGTGCAGCTGGCCGGACTGGTACAGCTCGACCAGCCGGGCCAGGTCGCGCTTGACGTGGGCCGAGCCGTAGAGCGAGCCGCGGATGGTTTTCTCGGACATCACCAGGCCGCCGAACGCCGGGATGTTGACCATCACCTCCTTGCCCGGGGCGCTGACGATCACCACCCGGCCGCCGCGCCGCGTCATGCGGATGGCGTCGTCGATGGTCTGCTGCCGGCCCGCCACTTCGAGGGCGACGTCGACGCCCCGGCCGGAGGTCAGCTCGCGGATCTGGGAAACCATGTTCCTGGCCGGTTCCAGCGTGTGCGTGGCGCCGAGTTGCCTGGCCAGCGCCAGGCGGTCCGGCCGCGGGTCGATGGCGATGATGGTGGTGGCGCCGCTGATGCGCGCGCCCTGGATCGCATTGAGGCCGACGCCGCCGCAGCCGACCACGGCGACCGCTTCGCCGACGGCCACTTGCGCGGTGTTCACCGCGGCGCCGACGCCGGTGATCACGCCGCAGCCCAGCAAGGCGGCTTCCTCGAACGGCAGGTCGGCCGGGATCCGCACGGCGCAACCGGCCGGCACGACCACGCGTTCGGCAAAGGTGCCCAGGCCCGTCATGTGGAACACGGGCTGGCCCTTCCAGCTGAAGCGCGTGGTGCCGTCGGCCATGGTGCCGCGCAGCATCGAGGCCTGGCCCGATTCGCACAGCACCGGTTGGTTGTGGGAGCAATAAAAGCAGCTGCCGCACTGGGCCAGCAGGCTCAGCACCACGCGGTCACCGACGGCCAGGTCCCTGACGTTGGGGCCGATCGCCACCACCGTGCCGGCGCTTTCATGCCCGAGCACCACCGGCAGCGGGCTGGGCAGCACGGCCTGGTGGACCGACAGGTCCGAATGGCAGACGCCCGTGGCGGCGATTTCCACCATCACTTCGTCGGCGTGCGGCTCCTCGAGATCCAGCAGTTCGACCTGGAGGGGTTCGCGGGGCCGCACCATCAGGGCGGCCTTGGTCTGGAAGGTCATAACTACAATTTACGGTTGATGCTGGTAAAAAGTGTAGTACAGTCTCGCGGCCGATGCAACTGTGGATGGAGTCGGGAATGAAGATCCGGATCGCGCTGGAACGCTGCAAGGGGCACCAGGCCTGTGTCAGGTCGGCGCCTGAGCTTTTCTTCATTGGCGAAGACGGCTTCGCCCGGCTCCGCGCCGGCGAGGACGTGGCGCCGGAACAGGCCGAGAACGCGCTCCTCGCATACGACAATTGCCCGGAATTCGCGATCGAAATCGTCCCCTAGGGGAAACCCAGGGGCAACGAAAATATGTTGATGATTCGGGAAAACGATATGTCCGAAACTGAATCCCTGCCGGCCGGAATCCGCTGGCTGCGCGGCCCCGGTGCCAAGCGCCTGCTGATCAACGGCCAATGGGTCGAAGCCCTGCAGGGCGAAACCTTCGAAAGCCGCGACCCCGCCACCGGCGAGCTGCTGTGCTCCATCGCCAGGGGCGGTGCGGCCGATGTCGACCTGGCCGTGGCAGCCGCGCGCCGCGCACTCGACGGCCCCTGGGGCAAGCTCAAGCCCTACGACCGTCAGCTGCTGCTGCTGAAGCTGGCCGACCTGGTCGAGCGCCACTACGACGAACTGGCCGTGATCGAAACGCTCGATATGGGCGCGCCGATTTCGCGCACCTCGGTTGGCCATCGCCGCGTGCTGCCGCTGATCCGCTTCTATGCCGGCCTGGCCACGGCGATCCACGGCCAGACCATCGCCAACTCGATTCCCGGCGAGATGCTGACGTACACCACCAAGGAGCCGGTGGGCGTGGTCGGCGCCATCGTTCCGTGGAACGCCCCGCTGGGACTCGGCATCTGGAAGCTGGCGCCGGCGCTGGCCACCGGCTGCACCGTGGTCATGAAGCCGGCCGAGCAGGCCTCGCTGTCGCTGCTGCGGCTGGCGGAACTGGTCCAGGAGGCGGGCTTTCCTGCCGGCGTGCTGAACGTGGTGACCGGCTTCGGCGAAGCGGGTGCGGCCATTGCCGCCCATCCCGGTGTCGACAAGGTGTCGTTCACCGGCTCCACCGAGACCGGCCAGAGCATCATTCGCGCCTCGGCCGGCAACATCAAGCGGCTGTCGCTGGAACTGGGCGGGAAGTCGCCCGACATCGTGTTCGCCGACGCCGACCTCGATGCGGCCGCCGCCGGCGCCGCCTTCGCCGGCTTCGAGAACACCGGCCAGATCTGCGTCGCCGGCACCCGGCTCTACGTGGAGCGCGGCGTGCACGAGGAGTTCGTGGAGAAGGTCGCCGCCCGCGCTGCCAGGGTGCGCATAGGCGCCACCCTGGACCCGAAGACCTCGATGGGCCCGCTGGTGTCCGCCGAGCAGCTGGAACGGGTGCTCGGCTACATGGAGCTCGGCCCGCGCGAGGGCGCGCGCACGGCGGCGGGCGCCCGCAGGCTGACCGGCGAGGGCTTCGACAGCGGCTTCTATGTGGCGCCCACGGTCTTCGCCGACGTGAACGACACGATGCGGATCGCCCGCGAGGAAATCTTCGGGCCGGTGATCAGCGCCATGCCCTTCGACGATGTCGAGGAGGTGATCCGCCGCGCCAACGACAGTCCTTACGGCCTGGGCGCCGGGGTCTGGACGCGCGACGTCGGCAAGGCCCACCGGATGGCGCGCGCGCTGAAGGCCGGGACGGTCTGGGTCAACTGCTACATGCCGCTGGATCCGGCGCTGCCCTTCGGCGGCTACAAGATGAGTGGTTACGGGCGCGAGTCCGGCATCCATCACATGGACGAATTCATGAATGTGAAGGCCGTCGTCCTGAAGACAGGTTGATGCGCTTCGGGCAGGTACCATCGACCGCAAGCGCGCGATCCAGCGGCAACCCTCCATGAGTACAACGGCCAAGAAGAAGACCCGGTCCGACGACGGCAACGGCAACGGCAATGGCGGCGCCGCCAGTGCGCGCCGCATCCTGATCACCGTGCTGGGCGAGTTCCTGCGCAACGGGCCGCACCAGGTGTGGAACTCCACGCTGGTGGAGGTGCTGAAGATCGCCGGCCAGAGCGAGCAGGCGGCGCGCCAGGCGGTGCTGCGCGCCGCCGCGGCGGGCTGGCTGGAGAAAAGCAGCGTCGGCCGCCGGGTCTGCTGGAACCTCACGCCTTCGCTGCTGACCTTCCTCGTCGAAGGCTGGAACCACGTCTATCCGGCGAACCGCTCCGGTTGGGATGGCCAGTGGCTGATCCTGTATGTATCGCTGCCGGAGAAGCAGCGCGCCGCCCGCGACAAGCTGTACAAGTCGCTGCAGTGGGCCGGCTTCGGCAACCCGAGCGCGGGGCTCTGGATCAGCCCCTACACCGAACGCCGCGACGAGGTGAAGCGCATCATCCGCGCGCTGGGCCTGACCGAGTTCACCTTCAGCTTCATCGGGCAGGCGCTCGACATCGGCATCAACGACCAGCGGCTGGTGCAGCTTTGCTGGAACTGGGACGAGATCGCCCGTCACTACGCGCAGCTGCTGGATCGCTTCCGCAAGGTGAAGCCGCGCACGCGCGACGAGATCCTGGTCGCCCACCTGCAGCTGCTGATCGAGTGGAGCAAGCTGCCGCTGATCGACCCCCGCCTGCCCAGCGCCTTGCTGCCGGCCGACTGGGAAGGCCAGCATTCCGCGGCGGAACTCGAGGACATGCTCAGCGAGTGGCGGCGCGTGGCCACCGCGCGCTGGGACGAGGTCGTGGCGCAGGCGGAGCAGGGGTGAGATGGGTGCGTCGCTCGGGAACTTGCGCATACTATCCGCCGAGTACGTAACCCTTGCATGGTATTCTGTTCAGCCATGAGTAGCTCTGCCCTCCGCGTTGCGCCCAAGGCGCCGGTCCGGACGCCCGCCACCAAGCGGACCAAGCGCGAGCAGCGCGACGAAAGTGTCGACAAGCTGCTCAGCGCGGCACGGACGCTGTTCGTTTCCAAAGGCTACCGTTCGACCACGCTGGAGCAGATCGCGGCGGCGGCGGGGCTGACCAAGGGCGCCGTCTACTTCCACTTCGGCGCCAAGGAAGCGGTGCTGGTGCAGCTGCTCGATCACGTCGAGAACCAGCTCATTGCGCCCGCGCTGGACATCCTCAAGGCCGAGGGCAGCCCGGTCTCCGACAAGCTGGTGCAGTTCCTGCGCCTGCATGGCGAGATGGGGATCACCAAGCGCGAAGACATGCTGCTGCTGATCTCCATGTCCGTGGAGTTCGCCGAGCTCGAGGGCCCGGCAGCCGAAGCGATCAAGCGCATGTATGGGCTTCTGTACCACGCGCTCGAAGCGCTGATCCGCCGCGGCCAGGCCAGCGGCGAGATCCGGCGCGACGCGCCGGCCGCGGAGCTGGCCTCCGTGGTGGTCGCCACGCACGACGGCGCCTTCCTCGAGTGGTACCGGCGCGGTACGCAACTCGATGGCCGCGACCTCGTTCGCGCGACCCTCTCCGTCCTGCTGCACGGGCTGTAAAGCGCCCGCGAATCCCGGTCTTCGGGTTCCCCGCGTTGACAACATACCGGCCAGCTAGTATTTTCATGAAAACCCCGACCAACGCCGTCAACGGAGCCACACCTCATGGATCTTCAACTCGCTAGCAAGAGCGTCATCGTCACGGGCTCCGGCTCGAACATCGGCCGCGCCATCGCGCTCGCCTTCGCCCGTGAAGGCGCCAAGGTCGCCATCGTCGACATCGACGCAGCCCAGTGCAACAAGGTCGCCGCCGAAGCGCGCGCGCTCGGTGCCGCCGAAGTGCTGGCGCTGGCCACCGACGTCACCAGCTGGGAGGACGTGCAGAAGATGGCGCAAGGCGTCGAGGCCGGCTTCGGCGGCATCGACGTGCTGGTGAACAACGTGGGCTGGACCTTCGACCGCATGTTCATGGAGAAGCCGCGCGAAGAGTGGGAAAAGGAAATCCAGCTGAACCTGTGGTCCAACATCAACTGCACCCGCGCGGTGATGGACACGATGGTGAAGGCCGGCAAGGGCACGGTCGTCAACATCGGCTCCGACGCCGGCCGCATGGGCGAATTCCGCGAAGCCGTGTACGGCGCCACCAAGGCCGGCGTGATCGCGCTGTCGAAGTCGCTGGCCCGCGAGTACGGCCGCAAGGGCCTGCGCTTCAACACCGTCTGCCCCGGCACCACCATGCCCGATTCCGACGAGGAGATCGGCGAGCGCAGCATCTGGGCCACCGGCATGAAGGACTGGAACACCCCCGAGATGCGCGAGCGCATCGCCAAGGCCTATCCGCTGCGCCGCGTGGGCCGTCCGGACGACGTCTCGAACGCCGTGCTGTTCATGGCCTCCGACTGCGCGTCATTCATCACCGGCCAGACGCTCAGCGTGAGCGGCGGCTACACGATGATGTAAGGACCGCGGCATGACGCATCTCGAGATCGCGGACGGCATCGCCCGCCTCACCCTGGCAAGCCCGCCGGTGAACGCGCTGTCGGCGCAATTGCTGGATTCCCTGGAACAGGCGCTGGAATCGCTGGAGCATCGCGACGACTGGTCGGTGCTGGTGCTGGCCAGCACCGCCAGCGTGTTCTGCGCCGGCGGCGACCTGCAGACCATGGCCGGCTGGATGAAGGGCGAAGATCCGGGCGGCGTGCTCGGCGCCTATGCGGCGCGCGTGCAGCGCGTCGGCCGCCGGATCGAGGCGCTGCCGCAAGTCACGATTGCCCTGTGCGAGCGCACCGCGTTGGGCGGCGGACTCGAGCTCGCGCTGGCCTGCGACCTGCGCATCGCCTCGAGCCGGGCCAGGTTCGGCCTGCCGGAAGTGCGGCTCGGGCTGTTGCCCGGCGCCGGCGGCACGCAGCGCCTGACGCGCGCGTGCGGCAAGGGCGTCGCGATGCGCCTGATCCTCGGCGCCGAGGTGGTCGATGCCGCCACGGCACTCGACCTCGGCATCGTCCAATGGCTGTTCGAAGCCGACCAGTTCGCCGCCCGCAGCGAAGAAGTGGTGGCCCGATTCGCCGCGGCGCCGCGCGAGGCGCTGCTGCACAGCAAGGCCTGCATCCAGCTCGCGCAGGAGCCGCAGGCCGGCTTCACGCGCGAGGTCGAAGGCCTTTCCGCCCTGGCGCGCACCGAGACGGCACGCACGCTGGTCGACGCCTTCCTGGCCGGGGCGCGCGCCAGCGCGGCCAGGAAGCCGTGAACCTCGACTATTCCCCCGAGGAAGCCGCCTTCCGCGGCGAGGTGAGGCAATTCCTCGAGAGCAACGTCGACCCCAGGGTACGCGCCAAGCTGCGCGCCGGCGGCGAACTCGAGAAGCATGAGGTAGTGGACTGGATCCGCATCCTGCACCGGCGGGGCTGGGCGGTGCCGCATTGGCCCGAGCAATGGGGCGGCACCGGCTGGACCCTGGTGCAGCAGATGATCTACCGCGACCTGGTGCAGGAAGTGGGGGTGCCGGAGGCGCCGTCCTTCGGCGTCAGCATGGTCGGCCCGGTGATCTACAACTTCGGCAGCGAGGCGCAGAAGCGCCGCTTCCTGCCCCGCATCGCCAGCCTGGAGCACTGGTGGTGCCAGGGCTTCTCCGAGCCCGGCGCCGGGTCCGACCTCGCCGCCCTGCGCACGGCGGCGCGCCGCGATGGCTCCGGCGACTGGATCCTCTCCGGCCAGAAGACGTGGACCACGCTGGCGCAGCACGCCGACTGGATCTTCGTGCTGGCGCGCACCGACCCCGACGCCCCACGCAAGCAGCAAGGCATCTCGTTCTTCCTAGTCGACATGCGGTCCCCCGGCGTCACGCAGCGGCCTCTGCGCACCATCGACGGCGGCCACGAGATCAACGAAGTGTTCTTCCACGACGTGAAGGTGCCCGCCGACCAGCTGGTGGGCGAG
>JAQGMU010000615.1 GCA_028292195.1 Ramlibacter sp.
GGCTGGAGTTCACCGGCCTGCAGGCACGCGCCCACGCGCTGCCGGACGACCTGAACCTGCACCAGCGCAAGTTCCTGGAACTGGCGCGGGCGCTGGCGGCGCGGCCGCGGCTGGTGCTGCTGGACGAGGTGCTGTCGGGCCTGACGCCGGGCGAAATCAACGAGGCGATCGAACTGATCCGCCGCATTCGCGACCAGGGCGCGACCATCGTCTTCGTGGAACACGTGATGCGGGCCGTGATGGCGCTGACCGACCGCATCGTGGTGCTGAACCACGGCAAGCTGATCGCCCAGGGCCGCGCCACCGAGGTGATGCAGGACAGCGAGGTGATGAGCGCCTACCTCGGGCGGCCGGCCCATGCTTGAAGTCGAAGACCTGAAAGTGAACTACGGCGCGGCGCCGGCCTTGTGGGGCGTGTCGCTGCGGGTCGCGCCGGGCGAGCTGGTGTGCGTGGTGGGGCCCAACGGCGCCGGCAAGAGCACGCTGATCAACGTCATCGCCGGCCTGCACCGCGCCCGCGCCGGGCAGCTGCGCTTCAACGGGCAGGACATCACCCAGCTCGCCAGCCACCGTTTCTGCGGCCAGGGCATCGCCATCGTGCCCGAGGGCCGGCGCCTGTTCACCGGCATGAGCGTGCGCGACAACCTGGAACTGGGAAGCTACCTGCCCGGGCCGAAGGCGCAGCGGGCCGAATCGCTGGCGCGCGTGTTGGCGCTGTTTCCCGCGCTGCGGGAAAAGCTGGAGCAGCTGGCTGGGTCGCTCTCCGGTGGCCAGCAGCAGATGGTGGCGATCGGCCGCGCCATGATGAGCCGGCCGCAACTGCTGCTGCTCGACGAGCCCTCACTGGGCCTGGCGCCGCTGGTGGTGCAGGCCATGTTCCAGGCCGTCCGCCAGATCAACGCCGAAGGCACCTCGGTGCTGCTGGTGGAGCAGAACGTGGCAATGGCCATGGAGATCGCCCACCGCGCCTGCGTGATGGAAGAGGGCCGCATCGTGGCCGAGGGGCTGGCCAGCGAGCTGCTGGGGCGGCCGGAGATCCAGAAGGCGTACCTGGGCGTGTGATCCCGGAACCGCTGGCTGTCGCCGTAGGCTGGGTTCGGCGCAGCCGACCCCAGCGCATTCGCGCGAAAGCGCTGGGGTGCGCGGCGCGCAACCCAGCCTACCAGCCGCCGCGCAACGGCTTGCCCAGGCGCGCCGTGTACAGCATTGCCAGCGACACCAGCATGCCCATGACCACCACCATCGGCAGCACCGGCGCGTGCGCCAGCACCGCCGCGCCGTAGACGGCCAGCCCCACCAGGGACGCCAGGTTCTCGCTCCAGTTCTGCACGGAGATCGCCTGGCCGGTGTGCGCCAGCGCCCGGCCGCGGCGCTGCAGCAGCGTGTTCATCGTCACCACCAGCAGGCCCGAGAGCGAGCCGATGGCAAACAGCAATGCCGCCGCGGCCGGCACGCTGTGCACCAAGGCCATCGCCGCCAGCATGGCCCCGAGGGCGAGGCCCACCGGCAGCACCGCCAGCGCGCGCTCCTCCCGCAGCCAACGCCCCGCCGCCGTTGCTCCCGCGATCATTCCGCAGGCGACGGCCGCCTGCAGCAAGCCGGCGCCTGACAAGGCCAGGCCGAGGCGCTCGGTTGCCCACTGCAGCACCACGAACTGCAGCACGGCCGCCGCCGCCCAGAAAGCGGAGGTCACGGCCAGCGAGGTTCGCGCCTGGGGATCGCGCCACAGCAGCCGCGCACAGCGCCCGAAATTCCGCAGCAGCACTCCCGGCCGCTGCAGTGCATGGGGATTGCTGGCCGCCCGGCCGCGCACGGGCAGGGTGCACAGGGCGGCGAGCAGGTAGGCGCCGGCAAGCGTCAACGCTGCCCCCGATGCGATGCTGCCCCCGGACAGCGGCGGCAGCACCGCCACGCCCTGGAGCATCAGGCTGCCCCACACCGTGCCGAGCAGCAGCGCCAGAACGGTGGCCACTTCCATCCAGGCATTGGCGGCCAGCAGCGCGCCGGGCGCGGCGACTTCGGACAGGATGCCGTAGCGGGCCGGCGCGTGCGCCGCCGCGCCCATGCCCACCAGGCCGTAGGCGAGCAATGGGTTGGCGTGCGTGAGCAGCAGGCCGCCGCCACACAGCTTGAGCACGTTGATCGCGAACAGCAGCCGCTTCTTCGGCCACGCATCGGCGGCCGCGCCCCCGAATGCGGAGAGCAGCACATACGAGAGATAGAACACCATGCGCAGCGCCGGTGCGTTCCATGCGGGCGCGTGCCGCTCCACCAGCAGCGCGATGGCGACCAGCAGCAGCGCGTTGTCCGCAAGCGCTCCCAGGAACTGGCCGGCCAGTATCCAGCCGAGATCGCGGCGGCCGTTCACGCGGATGCGAGGAAATGCCTGCGATAGCGCGGCGCCATGTCCGCGAGGCGCAGCATCATCGGCAGGTCGGCGGTGTTGAACGCCGTGTCCAGGGCCGGCGGGCCGAGGACGCGCGCGCCGCAGCGCAGGTAACCCTTGATCAGGGGCGGAGCATCCGGCAGGCCGCGCGGGGCGGTCTCGCCGCCGGCTGCGGCGTGGTCCGCCGCGCCGGGAATGCCGTGCAGCGGCCGCACGCGCCACGGCTCCGGGGCCAGGTACCTGTGCCGCAGGCGTTCCCACAGCGCGATCGCGGGCAGTGCCCCATGGGCCAGGCTGATGCTGGCGCAACCGATCATGGTGTCGAGCCGATGCCGCAGCATGTAGTCGCCGAGCGCGGTCCACATGCCCATGATCACGCCGCCCAGGCGCCAGTCGGCATGCACGCAGGAGCGCCCCAGTTCCAATGCCCGGGGGCGCAAGGCCGCCAGGGGCGACAGGTCGAATTCGGCGTCGCTGTAGTAGCCGCCGGCCGCGCGCGCCTGCGCCGGCGGCAGGACCCGGTAGGTGCCGACGACCGTGCCGCGCCCGTGTTCGCCGCGATCCAGCGCGCGCACCAGCAGGTGCTCGCAGAACGCATCGAACCGGTCGACGTCCATGCCGGGCGGCGTGCCGGGCGGCGGCGACAGGCGTGCGCCCATCTCCTGCGCGAAGACGCGAAAGCGCAGGCGCTGCGCCTCGCGCACGTCTTCCTCGCAGCGGGCCCACTCGACGATGAAGCTGCGCGGGCCCGGTTCGGGCGCGCTGCGGCGAAGTGCAGCCGGCGAAAGCGCGATGCCCTGGGCGGTGTCGGTGGCGGTGTCGCAGGTTTGCACGGCAGCCTCGTCAATTGGAAGGCGGATAGAGCGCGATCAGCCGGTATTGCCGCCGGTTCAGGCGCGCCAGTTCCAGCAGCGAAATGGGCCGCACGCCCTCGCGCCGGCGGGCATCGCCGATGGCGAACAGCAGGGCCTGCTTGCGGAAGATCGTCCGCAGGCCGCTGACCAGGCCGGTGCCGGGGTCCCAGGCCTCGATGGACTCGGAACCCGCGCCGTTGACCTCCATGATGCGCAGGCCGGTGCCGGCGCGCAGGCCCGCCAGGCTGTCGAAGCGCACGTCGAAACGCCCGAAATGGAACTGCGGCATGTCGCGCGCGATGGCGTCGACGGCCGCCACCAGTTGCGGCGTGATGCACGCGGCGCCGTCGCGGTAGAGCCCGCCCACCCGGGTCGACCCGATGGTCGCGAGGCGCACCGTTTCGCCCGGCGCGGGCACCGCGGATGCATCGAACGCGCATGCGTGCCGCGCCGAACTTACCGTGCGGCGCGCGCGCGGATCGGCGGCCACCAGTTCGGCCACCGTTCGCACACCGTCGCCGGTGACCTGCGGGAAGGTGCGCAGCGCCAGCCCGATGATCGTTCCATCGCCGCTGGCCGGATCGCGGGCATAGAAGATGCCGGCTTCCCCGGCTTGCGCAAGGTATTCCTGCAGCACGACGGTCTCGCCATGCGGGAATTTCGACAGGTAGTCCAGCATGGCGGGCATGCCGTCGATGCGCTGCACGCCGTGCCCGCACAGTCCGAGGTCGGGCTTGGCGATGAGGGGAAACGACAGGCCCGCCTGCTGCATCGTCGCTTGCAACGACGCCTCGCCCAGTCCCGGGTCATTCACCACGGCGCAGTGCGTCGCCGTGGCGGCGCGCGCGAGCGGCCCCATGCCGCGGAAGTATTCGAGCTTGCCCTCGCCGACGAGCCCGCCGGAAGTGATGGCAGGATTGGCGGCCGAGGGCAGCGTCATGCTGCGATGGCGCAGCCCCAGCCAGAGCCACTGCACGACCAGCGGCACGCAGATCAGCCACTTGGGCATGCGCTCCAGCGTGCTGCGGCCCTCGATGGCGCCCGTGTGCGTGAACTCCAGCGCGTCCTGCGCATTGCCGGGTGCCGTCGTCATCCGGCGCCCGCTGCCCGGGTCGCGACCAGGCCGACTGCCGCGATCCGGTCGGCCCGGTCGTAGGGCGCGGCCTCCAGTTCCTCGCCGAACACGTCCGGATCGATTTCCGAATAGGACCATTCGACTTCCGCCCGGCGCAGCAGCGGCTCCATCTCGGCCAGGAAGGGATCGGCGCCATCGACCATGGCGACGCCGGTGTAGAGCAGCAGCTGGCCGCCCGGCGCCAGGCGCGACAGGGCTTGCGCGGCGATGCGGACGCTGAGCGCGCGGCCCAATCCCGCGCCGCCGTCACGGTAGGCGCGGTGCTGCGGGTCGGCCATGTAAGGCGGATTGGAGATGACGAGGTCGAAGGCGCCGTGCACCGCGTGCAATGCGTCGCCCAGCGCGTAGGCAGCGTCCACGCCGGCGACGGCGGCGTTCGCGGCCGCGAACTCCAGCGCGCGCGGGTTGATGTCGTTCATGGTCAAGTCGGGCGCGCTGCCTGGCAGCCGCGCGAACGCGATGCCGCCGGCGCCCGATCCGCAGCCGATGTCCAGCACGCGCAGG
>JAQGMU010000617.1 GCA_028292195.1 Ramlibacter sp.
TCCGGGTCGTGGCGAATACCGGGGCGGACGGCGGCCAGGACGTGCCGCACGTCCACTTCCACGTCATCGGCGGTCCGCGCCCCTGGCTCAAGGGCTAGACGGCCTCTCGGGCTGAACTAACTCTGCCCGACTAGAATCAACAGCTTGTGAAGGAGTAGATCCATGGGTTCGTTTTCCATTTGGCACTGGCTGATCGTGCTGCTGATCGTGGTGCTGGTGTTCGGCACCAAGAAGCTCAAGAACATGGGCCAGGACCTGGGCGGTGCGGTCAAGGGTTTCAAGGACGGCATGAAGGACGGCTCCGCCCCCGAAACGCCGGTGCCGCCGGCCAGCCAGGTCACGGCCTCGCAGGGCCCGATCGGTGACAAGACCACCATCGACGTCGAAGCCCGCAACAAGTCTTGACCGGCACGACCAATAAGTGATCGATCTCGGCCTTTCCAAGATGGCGCTGATCGGCGCCGTGGCCCTGATCGTGATCGGGCCCGAGAAACTGCCGCGCGTGGCGCGCACCGTCGGCACGCTGCTGGGCAAGGCCCAGCGCTACGTCAACGACGTCAAGGCGGAAGTGAACCGCTCGATGGAGCTCGACGAGCTCAAGAAGATGAAGGAAACGGTGGAAAGCGCCGCCCGCGACGTCGAGTCGTCGGTGCACGGCGCCACCTCGGATTTCGAGAAGCAGTGGCAGGAAGCCACCGCCAACGAGCACACCGCGCTGCCCGAGCCGCCGGCTTTTCCCGAATACAAGCACCCGAAGAAGAAATGGCGCCTGAAGCAGGGCGCCGTGCCGCAGTGGTACAAGGCACGCAGCGGCGTGCGCACCAAGGCCCTGTCCGGGGCCGCCCGTGTGGCAAAGTACCGTCCGCACAAGTTCACCTGAAGGCCGCGGCGCCCTGAGCCGGCGGCGCCGGCTGTTTCCCCCTATGTCCACAACTCCCCACGACCCGGACGACGAGCTGGCCGGCACCGAGCAGCCCTTCGTCGCCCACCTGGTCGAGCTGCGCGACCGGCTCATCAAGGCGGTCATCGCGATCGCCGTCGTGGCCGTCGTGCTGGCGATCTGGCCCGGCCCGTCGGCCCTGTACGACCTGCTGGCCGCCCCGCTGGTCGCCTACCTGCCCAAGGGCACCACGCTGATCGCCACCTCGGTGATCTCGCCCTTCGTGGTGCCGCTGAAGATCATGCTGATGGCGGCGTTCCTGATCGCGCTGCCGGTGGTGCTGTACCAGCTCTGGGCCTTCATCGCCCCGGGCCTGTACTCGCACGAGAAGAAGCTGGTGATGCCGCTGGTGATCTCCAGCACCGTGCTGTTCTTCGCCGGCGTGTCGTTCTGCTACTTCTTCGTGTTCGGCCAGGTGTTCAAGTTCATCCAGAGCTTCGCGCCCAAGAGCATCACCGCCGCGCCGGACATCGAGGAGTACCTCAATTTCGTGCTGAGCATGTTCCTGGCCTTCGGCCTCGCCTTCGAGGTGCCGGTGGCGGTGGTGCTGCTCGTGCGCATGGGCATCGTCACGGCGGCACAGCTGCGCGCCTGGCGCGGCTACTTCTGGGTGATCGCCGCCATCGGCACCGCCATGGTGACGCCGCCCGATGCCGGTTCCATGCTGATCCTGCTGGCCGTGGTCGGCGGCCTGTACGAGGTCGGCATCGTCGCCGCCCTGCTGTTCGTGAAGCACACCAAGGCGCCGGACGACGAGGCCGAAGCGGCCAAGCCCTGACGCTCTAGCGCTGCTGCGGCACCTGCGGCGGCTGCGGCCGCGCCTTCGGGCGCTTGCCCGGCGTGACGGTCACGTCGACGCTGTCGTCGCGCCGCTGCAGCTTGAACTGCGCGGCCGAGCCCGGCTTGAGCGCCGCCACGGTGGACAGCAGCTCGGACACGTTGGCCACTTCCTTGCCGGACACCTGCATCACCACGTCGCCCGGCCGCACGCCCGCCTGGGCCGCGGGGCCGTTCTGCAGCACGCCGGTGATCAGCACGCCCTTCTTCGCCTTGACGCCGAAGGTCTCCATCAGCTCCGGCGACAGGTCGGCCGGCTCGACGCCGATCCAGCCGCGCGTGACCACGCCGTCCTTCACGATCCCTTCCAGCACCAGCTTGGCGGTGGACACGGGAATGGCGAAGCCGATGCCCATGCTGCCGCCCGAGCGCGAGTAGATCGCCGTGTTGATCCCCATCAGGTTGCCGTTGACGTCGACCAGCGCGCCGCCGGAGTTGCCGGGGTTGATGGCGGCGTCGGTCTGGATGAAGTTCTCGAAAGTGTTGATGCCCAGCTGGTTGCGCCCGAGCGCGCTGACGATGCCGCTGGTGACCGTCTGGCCGACGCCGAACGGGTTGCCGATGGCCAGCACCTGGTCGCCCACCTGCAGCGCATCGGAGTTGCCCAGGGTGATGACCGGCAGCCGGTCGAGCGCGATCTTCAGGATGGCGAGGTCGGTCTCGGGGTCGGTGCCGATGACCTTGGCGCGCGCCTTGCGGCTGTCGTTCAGCGCCACCTCGATCTCGGTCGCGCCTTCCACCACGTGGTTGTTGGTGAGGATGAAGCCCTCGGGGCTGATGATCACGCCGCTGCCCAGGCCGGACTGCGGCGCCGCGCCCTGGTCGCCGAAGAAAAAGCGGAACCAGGGGTCGTTGGACGAGGGCCGGTCGGCCGCCTTGCTGGTGTTGATGCTCACCACCGCCTGCGACGCCTTCTGCGCCGCCTGCCGGAAGCTGCCCAGCGGCGTGGCCGCGGCTGTCGAAGCCGGCGCTTCCACCAGCGCGATGCCCGAGCTCGACGTGGTGACTGGGCGCCGGTTCAGCAACTCCGGCTTCAGCGTCGCCACCACGAACCAGGCCGCCAGCAGCACCGTGACGGCTTGGGAGAACAGCAGCCAGTAGCGTCGCATCTTGTCCTTACCCGGGGCAAAGCCCAAGTGTAGACCTCGCTGCCGGGGACCGGGGTCAGGACACTAGCGCAGGGCGCGTTGCAGCGGGGGCAGGCCCTGCACCGGCGCGGGCCGCGACCAGCCGCGCCGCGGCGCCAGCGTGGCGTGTTCCACCGGCACCACGGCGGCGGAAACCGGGTCGCGCATCGCCGCCCGCGAGCGCATCTGGCGCGCCTCGGTGGCCAGGCGCTGGGCGGCGTGCAGGATGTCCTCCACTTCCACCGGGCCCGGCGGCAGGTGCACCACGCCGACCCCGATGTCCACCTGCACGCTCACGCGGTCGCCGCCCAGCCCGCGCACCTCGATCGGGTGCCGCAGGCTCACGGCCACCTTCAGGCCCAGGGTGCGCAGCCAGGGCAGCGAGGGAATGGTCTCGACCAGGCCGACGAAGCAGCGGTCCCAGTAGCGCCCGACGGGGTTCACCACGCCCAGCTGGCGCTGCAGCCGCGCGGCCAGGGTGACCCACATCTCGTTGACGCCGGCGTTGCCCACCTGGGTGGCGATGCGCTCGACGTCGAACACCATCACGGCCAGCAGCGCGCCGTCGCGGCCGGTGCGGCGGCGCCGCCGCAGCGCCACCACCAGCCGCCGGACCAGCGTGCGGGCGCTGGCCAGGTGCGTCACCGGGTCGCGTGCGGCCACCCGCGCGGCGCGCCCGCGGGCCTGCGAGCCCAGGCGGTCGCGGCGCCACAGCACCAGCCCGGTCAGCGCATTGCTCAGTGCGGCGCAAAGGGCCAGCAGCGCCTGGGCCGCCGTGCCCATCGGCACCAAGTGCATGGCCAGCGCATACAGGCCGCCGATGGCGGGCAGGGTGCACAGGCAGCCGAGCGCCATGGCCAGGGCCATGCGGTCGCCCATCAGCCAGCCGCGCACCGTGAGCCAGAGGGTCAGGCCGCCGCCCAGCAGCGAGATGGCGGCCGCCGCCGGCAGCTGCTGCGCGCGCGGCAGCAGCAGCGCCAGCAGGCCCAGCACCGGCAACAGGAAGGCTGACGTCTTCAGCGCCCACGCCATCAGCCGGTCGCGCTGGCGGGCGCGCAACCAGCCGTGGATCCAGAAGTTCGAGAGCCCGACGCACAGCGGACCGGCCAGCACCTGCAGCGCCAGCAGCAGGCCCGAGGCCGGGGCGTGCGCGTGGGCGAGCACGCCGCTCAGCACCAGCACCAGCAGGAAGACGCTGAAGTGGTAGCCCACCGCGCGCAGGCGCGAGAGCGTCGGCCGCGCCACCAGGTCGGCCAGCCGCGCCACGGCCAGCGCCGCGATCACCCCAAGGGCCATGCTCCACATCACCAGCGCCAGCGCGTCCATGTGCTCGCCCTCCATGCCGCGCCGATTGTGGTGGCGCGCCCGGCACCGCGCCCGTAGGAGAATGGGGCCCGAACCTGTGACCTCTTCCCATGATCCACCGGCAAGACCTGCTCCAAGCCTTCGACCAGTCCTGCGGCCACCACGCCACCGAGCGCTACGGCGCCCCGGCCGTCGCCGGCCACGTGGCGCGGCAACTCGGGCTGGAGCACGAGTTCATCGACGTTCCCAATCCGGCATGAACAAGATCCTGGCCATCACCATGGGCGACCCGGCGGGCATCGGGCCCGAGATCGTCGCCAAGGCCTTTCGCCAGGAGCCCGGGCTCACGCGCGGCTGCTTCGTCGCCGGCGACGTCGCCTGCCTGCGGCGCGGCGCGGCATGGGCCAGCGGCGCGGGGGTCGCGCTGCCGGTCGCCGTGATCGCCACGCCAGCGGACCTGGCGCAGGTTCCGC